>JBEGTC010000097.1:0-4466 GCA_041179565.1 Actinomycetota bacterium | reverse complement strand
TGGCATGCTTGGCTGCGGAGTCGTTGGCAGCGAAGTCGCTCGCCTCCTCCTTGCAGATACTGATGAACTCTCTACTCGCGCTGGAGTAAAGATTGAGCTGGCACGGATTGCTGTGCGCACCATCAAGCCTTATGAAGGTATTAATCCGGAGCTCTTCACTACCGACCCTTTCTCAATCGTCAATGATCCCGAGATCGATCTCATCGTCGAAGTCATGGGCGGAATCGAACCAGCCTATGAGCTAGCCCTTCTTGCAATCAAGAATCGCAAATCAATTGTTACCGCAAATAAGGCTCTACTAGCCAGCCATGGCGCCGAACTCTTCACCGCCGCTTATGCGCAAGGTGAAGATATTTATTACGAAGCTTCGGTAGCTGGAGCAATTCCGATTATCCGCCCGCTTCGTGACTCATTGGTCGGTGACTTTGTTATTCGCGTGATGGGAATAGTCAACGGCACTACTAATTACATTCTTACCAAGATGCATGAAGAGAATAAAGAGTTTGCAGTAGCGCTCAAAGAGGCCCAGGCTCTCGGTTATGCCGAGGCAGATCCAACGGCAGATATTGAGGGTTTTGACGCTGCGGCAAAGGCAGCAATTCTCTCTGGCCTGGCATTCCACACTCGAGTAACAGTCTCAGATGTCTACCGTGAAGGAATCTCCAAAATTACTTTGGAGGATGTCCAACTGGCAAAGTCACTTGGTTATGTCATCAAGTTACTTGCAATCGCAGAGCTAACTCCAGCAGATGAGATATCTGTTCGCGTGCATCCAGTGATGCTCGAGAAAGCGCACCCGCTTGCTTCAGTACGCGATGCATTCAACGCCGTATTTGTTGAAGCAGAGTCAGCTGGACCGTTGATGTTCTATGGCCGTGGCGCAGGTGGCGCACCAACTGCATCAGCGATTCTCGGTGATGTTCTCGCAGTCTCTCGCCATATTGCCCATAACTCGGTTGGACAACGTGAGACCGATTATGCAGATCGCGACATTGCTCCGATTGAGACCACAAAGACCAAGTTCTTAATTCGCCTTGAAGTACAAGATAAATCAGGTGTTTTGGCAGCTATCGCACAAGTATTTGCAACTCAAGGTGTTTCGATTCAGACCGTTGATCAAAATGGTCGCGACGAAGATGCCGAGCTCATCATCGTCACCCACCTGGCAACAGAGGGCGAGCTCAAGGCAACTGTCGATGCCCTTCAGAAGATGGATATCGTCACTCAAATTTCAAGCGTTATCCGGGTAGAGGGAGCGAGTGCCTAATGGGATTGCTAGGTCGTGTTTTGTCGGGCAAGAAAGAGGGTGCTCATCAGTGGCGCGGAGTTATTGAGGAGTATCGCCACCGCCTTCCGGTAAGTGCAAAGACTCCTGTCGTCTCGCTTCGTGAAGGTGGAACTCCACTCATCTATGCCTGCAACCTCTCCGAGATGTTAGATAACGAGGTCTGGGTAAAGTTTGAAGGCATCAACCCAACCGGTTCATTTAAAGATCGCGGCATGACGATGGCGATCTCTAAAGCTGCTGAAGATGGTGCAAAGGCAGTTATCTGTGCTTCTACCGGAAATACATCGGCATCTGCTGCGGCATATGCAGTGAAAGCCGGAATGGTTCCAGCTGTCTTGATTCCTGAGGGAAAGATTGCGATGGGCAAGTTGGCGCAAGCAGTTGCACATGGCGCGACTTTGCTGCAGGTCGACGGTAACTTCGATGATTGCTTGGTCCTTGCTCGCGAACTCTCTGAGAAGTATCCAGTCTCACTTGTTAATTCGGTTAATCCATTTCGAATTGAGGGGCAGAAGACTGCCGCTTTTGAAGTTGTAGATCTCTTGGGCGATGCACCAGATATTCACACCTTGCCGGTAGGTAATGCTGGAAATATCACCGCATATTGGAAGGGTTACAACGAATACTTTAACGATGGGTTATCCAAGAAGAAGCCAGCGATGTGGGGCTTCCAAGCTGCAGGAGCTGCGCCCCTAGTACTCGGCCATCCAGTTGATAACCCAGAGACAATCGCTACCGCTATTCGTATTGGTAAGCCAGCATCCTGGAACCAGGCGATTGCGGCGCGCGATGAATCTGCCGGTCTTATCGATTCTGTTACAGATGAAGAAATTCTCGCTGCTTATCGAATTCTCTCGTCACAAGAGGGCATTTTCTGCGAGCCATCGTCGGCGGCAGGTCTTGCTGGACTCATTAAATATAAGGCTGCTGGAAAGTTGCCACGTGGCAAGAAGATAGTTATTACCTGTACCGGAAATGGTTTGAAAGACATTCCATGGGCGCTCGAAGGCGCGAAGGATCCAATCATCGTTCCGGTAAATGCGGATGCCGCAGCTGCTGCCCTTGGATTGAGCAAGGCGTAATCAATGAGCAAGCCAACTTTTAAGGCGAAGCCGATGCAGGTACAAGTCCCTGCATCTTCTGCCAATTTAGGTCCTGGCTTTGATGCATTTGGTTTAGCTCTCTCGCTCCACGATCGTTATGTCGCACAAGTTCTTGATGATGTCACGCTCGATATTGATGTCACCGGCGAAGGTGCGGATGAAGTTCCGCGCAATGACAAGAACCTCCTAGTTAAGGCGATGTATAAAGGTTTTGACTTTCTCGGTGGCCGACCAAAAGGTTTAGCGGTTCGCGCGCTCAATGTAAATCCACATGGCCGCGGGCTTGGTTCTTCAGCTAGCGCGATTATTGGCGGACTAGTTTTGGCTCGCGCATTGGTACTCAATGGCGAAGACCATATGAGCGATATTCAGCTGCTCTCCCTCGCTACCGATATGGAGGGCCATCCAGATAACGTCTCAGCATCCCTTTTTGGCGGCGCCACTATCTCGTGGTTCGAGATGGCGAAGAATAAATCTTCTGCTCATTGCATCCATCTCAATGTAGATTCACGGATTCAAGCGCTGGCATATATTCCAAGCAAAGCGTTGCCAACATCAAAGGCTCGTAAGTTGTTGCCTGAGTCCATTCCTTTCGCAGATGCGGTACGAAATACAACAAATGCGGCTCTTATGAGCCATGCACTTACATCGCGCCCCGATTTACTTTTCACCGCAACCGAAGATTTCTTACATCAGTCCTATCGCGCAGAGGCGATGCCAGAGTCATTTGCGCTCGTTGAAAAGTTACGTGGCGCTGGTGTGGCTGCATTTATCTCAGGTGCCGGACCAACAGTGCTCGCCCTCCACACTGCAGATCAACGCGAATTGGAAGAGCTGAAGTTAGCCGGTGGCAAGGCTTTTGCAGCTACCCCACTTGAAATTGCCTCACGTGGAGCGACCCTGCTATAGTTTCGGCCATCAGCAGCGCCGGTTTCACTGAGGCGAAGTAGTTGATAAATCCCAAAGAAATTCCCACAGAATTTCTAAGTTCCACTCCACCACAAGATTCTCGCTACATCCGTAGCGGGACGTTGAAGAAAAGAAATCAATGACAACAACAGAACTCGCTGCAATGACACTTCCGAAACTCAAGGAAGTCGCCTCCCAGCTCGGTATTGAAGGCGCAGCAAAGCTCAAGAAGGATGCACTCGTCACTGCAATTGCCGACCTACAGGCTTCAAATCGCGAGGCAGCAAAGGCAGAGCGCGAAGCTCGCCGCGAGGCGCGAAATGCAAAGCGCAACAACGACTCCAAGTCGAAGAACTCTGATGATTCAGACTCAGAGGATTCAGATCAGAATTCACGCGATAACGAGAACGATGGCGATAATTCATCGGACAGCCGTGGTGACCGCAACGACCGTTTCGATCGTGGTGACCGCAATGACCGCAACCGCAATCGTCGCGACCGCAACCGTGGCCGCGATCGCAACCGCGACCGCAATGGACGCGAAGAGCGCGAGCCAGTTATTGGCGAGGACGACGTACTTGTTCCAGTCGGTGGTCTTGTAGATATTCTCGAGAACTACTCATTTATTCGCACCGCCGGTTACCTACCTGGCCCTAACGATGTCTATGTTTCACAGGGACAGGTTCGTAAGTACGGACTCCGCAAGGGAGATGTTGTTACCGGCCAAGTTCGCCAAGCTCGTGAAGGTGAGCAGAAGCAGAAGTACAACCCACTTATTACTCTTGAGACTGTTAATGGCGTTCCAGTCGACGAAGCTAAGGCTCGCGTCGAGTTTGGAAAGCTTGTTCCGCTCTACCCACAAGAGCGCCTTCGCCTTGAGACTGAGCCAAATATCCTCACAACTCGCGTAATCGATTTGATCGCACCAATCGGTAAGGGTCAGCGCGGACTCATTGTTGCGCCGCCTAAGGCTGGTAAGACAATGGTCTTGCAGGCGATTGCTAATGCAATCACCGTCAATAACCCTGAGGTTCATCTCATGGTTGTTCTCGTCGATGAGCGCCCAGAAGAAGTTACCGATATGACTCGTTCGGTTAAGGGCGAAGTCATCGCATCGACCTTCGATCGTCCAGCAGAAGATCACACCATGATCGCTGAACTCGCTA
>JBEGTC010000096.1:0-4513 GCA_041179565.1 Actinomycetota bacterium | reverse complement strand
ATACCCAGCCAGCCCGCCACGCTGACGGAGGCGATCAAATTGCTTCGCTCTTCCAGTAACGATCTTATGAACATAGCTCTGGTGGCCGGTGTCGAAGAGGATGACATCTTTAGGCGAATCGAAAGTTCGATGGATAGAGATCGTCAGTTCAACGACGCCAAGATTTGGCCCTAAGTGGCCGCCGGTACGCGAGACCTTCTCGACGAGAAATGCACGGATCTCATCGGCCAACTCTGCCAATTGAGCAGGCGCTAGCGCTTTGAGGTCTTGCGGACCTGCAATCTTCTCGAGCATAGAGATAAGTGTAAGTTACCCGCGCAAAGAACGTAGAACGTACTGCATGATTCCGCCATGGCGATAGTAATCTGCCTCACCCGGGGTATCGATTCTCACCTTGGCGGTAAAGCTCTTATCTCCAGCAGTGACCTGGACCTCCTTAGGAATACCACCGTTATTGAGCGCGGTAATTCCCGAGATGGTGAAGCTCTCTTCACCGGTAAGTCCTAGCGAGGCTGGGTTCTGGCCATCGATAAATTGGAGTGGAAGAACGCCCATACCAATCAAGTTAGAGCGGTGGATTCGCTCAAAGCTCTCAGCGATTACCGCGCTGACGCCAAGGAGTGCAGTTCCCTTGGCTGCCCAATCTCGAGATGAACCAGAGCCATACTCTTTACCGGCAAGAATAACGAGCGGCACGCCAGCGTTCTGGTAGGCAACTGAAGCATCATAAATCGTTGTCTGCTCACCATTGTTGAGGAAGTTGCGAGTGAAGCCACCCTCAACGCCATCGAGGAGGAGATTCTTGAGGCGAATGTTTGCAAATGTTCCGCGAATCATTACCTCGTGATTACCACGACGCGATCCATAGGAGTTGAAGTCCTTGCGATCTACACCATGCGCCTCTAAATATTTTCCGGCAGGTGAATCTGCCTTGATATTTCCGGCCGGTGAGATGTGGTCGGTAGTTACCGAATCACCAAGGATGGCAAGAACACGCGCTCCAGTGATATCGGTTACTGGCGTTGGCTCTGCCGGCATTCCTTCAAAGTACGGCGGCTTGCGTACGTAGGTTGATTGCGGATCCCATTCAAAGGTCTTACCTGAAGGAGTATCGAGTGACTTCCAGCGATGGTCACCATCGAAGACGCTCGCATAATCCTTCTTAAACATCTCTGACGAGATTGAAGAATCGATTACATCCTGGATCTCTTGCGCCGATGGCCAGATATCTTTGAGGAAGACCGGATTACCAGACTTATCGTTACCAAGTGGATCACTCTCGAAGTCATGGTCCATGGTTCCAGCGAGAGCATATGCAACTACAAGCGGTGGCGATGCAAGATAGTTCATCTTTACATCTGGACTGATTCGGCCTTCAAAGTTTCGGTTACCAGATAAGACGGCAGTTACCGCCAAATCGTTCTCGTTGACTGCCTTGCTGATCTCAACTGGTAGCGGTCCAGAGTTTCCGATACAGGTAACGCAGCCGTATCCAACGAGGTTGAAGCCGAGCGCCTCCATAAATGGCGTAAGGCCGGAGCGATCGTAATAATCGGTAACAACTTTAGAACCTGGCGCGAGAGTCGTCTTGACCCATGGCTTTGACGAGAGCCCCTTCTCAACCGCCTTCTTAGCTAGAAGCGCAGCTCCCAACATCACTGACGGATTGGAGGTATTGGTACAAGAGGTGATTGAGGCGATAACTACATCGCCATTCTTAATAGTTGTCTTCTTCTCACCGACTGATACTGGATATGCCTCTTTGCCGGTCTTATCTGTGAAGTAGGTAGGTAGGACTTGCTCAAACTTAGCCTTTGATTCTGTAAGTGAGATGCGATCTTGCGGGCGCTTTGGACCAGCAATAGAAGAGACGACGGTAGAGAGGTCGAGCTCAAGATGTTCTGAGTAGCGAGGTGTTGCGCTTGGATCAAACCAGAGCCCCTGCGCCTTCGCATACTCTTCGACGAGAGCAACTTGATCTTCGCTGCGACCGGTAAGACGTAAATAGCGGAGAGTCTCTTCATCAATTGGGAAGATTGCACAGGTTGAGCCGTACTCAGGTGACATATTTCCAATTGTTGTTCGATTGGCCATCGGTACGGCAGATACACCTGGACCATAGAACTCAACAAACTTTCCAACAACGCCATGTTTGCGCAACATCTCAGTGATGACCAGCGCCATATCGGTAGCTGTAGTACCAACTGGAAGCGATCCCTTGAGTTTGAAACCTACGACGCGAGGAATCAACATTGAGACTGGCTGACCTAGGAGAGCTGCCTCTGCCTCGATTCCACCGACTCCCCAACCGAGGACGCCGAGTCCATTGACCATCGTTGTATGTGAATCAGTGCCGACAACGGTATCTGGGTAAGCGCGCAGAACTCCGCCAACGTTACGAGTCATAACAACACGAGCTAGGTACTCAATATTTACTTGGTGAACGATTCCAGTTCCAGGTGGAACAACTTTAAACTCATCGAAAGCGCCCTGACCCCAGCGCAAGAAGCGGTAACGCTCGCGATTACGTTCGTACTCAATATCTGTGTTCTTCTCAAATGAATCCTTGGTACCGAAGACATCGGCGATAACTGAGTGATCGATAACGAGCTCGGCTGGCGCCAATGGATTTACCTTCGCTGGATCTCCCCCAAGCTCGACAATCGCCTCTCGCATCGTGGCGAGATCGACAACACATGGAACTCCAGTGAAGTCCTGCATAACGACGCGCGCCGGCGTAAATTGAATCTCGGTATCAGGCTCAACCGATGGATCCCACTGGGCGAGTGCGTTGATGTGATCGGTTGTGATATTTGCGCCATCTTCGGTGCGCAGTAGGTTCTCTAGGAGAACTTTGAGCGAAAATGGGAGATCGCTCGCTCCCTCGATCTTCGAGATATCGAAGATTTCAAACTCCTTACCGGCGACTGTGAGGTTCTTCTTGGTTCCGAGGGAGTTCTTACTCATTGGGAGCACCTATTCTTGAGAAAAGTATCTTGACGTCAAGATACCTTACGCGGGGTGTAGAGCGCAACAGATTCAATATGGTGAGTCATCGGGAAGAGATCAAAGGCTCGGATCTCACTTAAGTGAAAATCCATCTCATAGAGGTAGGCGGTATCTCGAGCCAGCGCTGCTGGGTCACAGGCTACATAGATGATTGCCCGCGGTGATACCGCGGTTATTGCTTCGATAACTGGGCGACCGGCACCGACGCGCGGCGGATCGAGTATGACCACATCGGCCCGCTTAATCTTTCGCATCACCTTAGCGACATCACCGGTATGAATCTTCACATTTGAGTAACCATCAAAATTGATAGTTGCATCGCTCGTAGCCGAAGCGCTTCCCTCAATCAGGTCGACTCGGCCGCCCGCCCCAATGATTGGTAGCGCAGCACCGGTAAATAGACCAACGCCACCATAGAGATCGAGTAAATGATCTCCAGCCTTTAGTTGAGCAAATTCAAGAACTGCATTGACTAGAGTTTCTGGGGCAACGATATTGCTCTGCCAAAATGATGAATTATTTACTTGATAATCAATCTCGCCCAGAGTTGTTGAGACTTGATAATGAAGCTCCCCCGCCCCTTCAATTATCTTCGCCTCAGCGCGCTCCTCTTCCCGATGCGAACGGATCTTCCTCGTTGCCACAGTTCTCTCACCGTTTGTGCTTAACGCAACTTCAACTCGAGTGCCGGTTTCAATCAGCTCTCTCGGAAGAGTTGGAAAATCAATCTCAGGCAGCAATATCGGGCAGTGTGATATCGGGACGATGGAATTACTGCGAACTTCACTAAATCCGAGCTCCCCATCGCGGTCTCTTGTTGCAGAGAATCGAGTTCGCCAATGTAGCGGCGTCGATACCTCTTCTACTTCAATTTCAATCTCCATCTTGGCAATCCGCGCAAATTGCTCTGCAATTACCTCAGACTTAAGTGATCGCTGATGGCCAATCTCGATATGTTGAAAGTCGCAGCCACCGCAGCGTCCGGCATAACTACATGGCGCAGTTACTCGAGCTGGGCTAGCTTCAAGAACGGCGACAACATCGGCTCGGTAGAACGATTTCTCGACACCGGTGATTCTCGCCTCTACAACCTCACCCGGTATGCCGTGGCGGAGGAATATCACCGCTCCCTCATAACGAGCGATGAAGTGCCCGCCATGGGCTACTTTCTCAATCTCCACTCGGACTATTTCGCCAATATGGAGCGCTTTTCTCGTTGATTCGGTCATAGAGGCAAGGGTAAGGGAGTAAGTTATGCCCATGCACGTAGTCATCATGGGTTGCGGTCGCGTGGGCTCACTCCTCGCACTAGAACTTGAATCGAGCGGCCACTCAGTAGCGGTAATTGATCAATCGAAAGAGGCCTTTCGTCGCCTCGGTCCGGACTTTAAAGGTCGCACCGTTACCGGTGTGGGCTTCGACCGCGATACCTTGCTAGAAGCAGGTATCGAGGGTGCCGATGCATTTGCCGCGGTAAGTAATGGTGATAACTCAAATATCTTGG
>JBEGTC010000095.1:0-4604 GCA_041179565.1 Actinomycetota bacterium | reverse complement strand
TTCAGCAGATGTTGCTGGCATCGCCGATCATGTCGGCGCTGGCAAAGTTTCCATGATCCACTTCGATGCCCATGCCGATACCGGAGATTTACAGAATGGTTCGCTGGTAGGTCACGGAACTCCGATGCGTAGATTGATCGAATCCGGCGCAGTTCGTGGCGATCGCTTCTTGCAGGTTGGCCTCCGTGGTTACTGGCCGGAGGATTCAACGCTCAAGTGGATGCGCGATCAGAAGATGCGCTCCTACGAGATGACTGAGATTCACAATCGAGGTCTTAAGGCAGTGCTCGATGAGTCATTTGGAATTCTCACCGATGAGACCGTAGGTGTCTTTCTCTCGGTAGATATCGATGTCGTCGATCCAGGAATGGCTCCTGGAACCGGAACTCCAGAGCCAGGTGGCCTCACTTCACGCGAGCTACTTGAGGCAGTTCGTCGAATCTGCATCGAGCTTCCAGTTGTAGGAATCGATGTGGTGGAGGTTGCACCAGCCTTTGATAGCGCAGATGTAACTGCGATGCTTGCAAACCGTGTAGTGCTTGAAGCGCTTAGTGGAATCGCATTCCGTCGCACAGGTGGAACTTACAACCCGGCTCGAAACGTTCTGGACCGCTAATTTAAGGTTTCAATAATTGCTTCGATATCGCTGACCTGAGTCCAGGGATTCACGATGGCGAAGCGAAGAATTGGTTCGCCCTTATGCGATGAAGGTGTCACAAAACCGATTTGATCTGCGAGCAACTTCTCGCTCCAACGTCGATAATCCTCTAACTGCCATCCCTTTCGAGTAAAAGCAACTATTGAGAGATTAGGTTCGAATAGGAGCTCCAAATTTGGATGGGCCTTAATCAAATCGGCAGCAACGCGCGCGATATCCATCGTCTTGGCGACGGCATCGCTATATGCCTTTGTGCCATGAGCAGCGAGCGAGAACCAGAGTGGTAAGCCGCGAGTTCGGCGAGTTAGTTGAATCGCATAGTCGGATGGATTCCACTCAGTAGATTCATTGAGAGTATCGAGGTATCCGGCATGTTGAGTATGTGCTTTGCGGCCAAGCTCAGGATCACGGTAGATCAGCGCACAGGCATCAAATGGCGCGAAGAGCCACTTATGTGGATCGACGATAAATGAATCAGCTCGCTCAACACCATTGAATAGCTTGCGAGTATCTTCATTTGCAAGCCCTGCCAGACCGTATGCACCATCTACATGGAGCCAAATTTGATAGCGATTTGCTACTTCGGCCACAGTCGGTAACTCGTCGATGATTCCTAAATTTGTTGTTCCAGCTGTTGCAACAATGGCACAGATATCTCGGTCTGCGTGTTTGGTGCGGTACTCATCAATTGCGGCCTTAACGTCACTACCGCGCATAATTCCATCAGGTTGTACTGGAACTTTAATGAGATCAACATCCATGACTTCGGTAGCTGATTGAATAGAGGAGTGCGCTTCACTTGAGCAAGCAACAGCCCAACGAGAGATTTCGGGATTTTTGCGTTGAGATTCCTTTCTAGCTGCAACTAATGCCGATAAGTTGCCGATAGTTCCACCTTGGACAAATACGCCACCGGCAGTTTCGGGAAGTCCTGCTAGATCTGCAAGCCAACGGAGCGTTTGATTCTCGGCAAATACGGCTCCGGCTCCCTCTAGCCACGATCCGCCGTAGAGAGCTGATGCGCCAACTACGAGATCAAAGAGGTTAGCCAACTCGGTAGGTGCTGATGGAATGAATGCCAAGTAGCGAGGGTGATCTGTTGAGATACAGGCGGGTGCGAGTACATCTTTGAAGAGTTCGAGAGTTTTACTTCCACCGAGACCTGACTCAGTAATTGTGTTACCGACTAGCTTGAGAAGCTCTTCTTCACTCTTTGGTCCATCAAGCGGTGGGTTATCTTTCAAACGCGTCAATGAGTATTCAAGAATCTCCTGTGCGACCTTCTCGATCTCTGGGGTGAACTCGTGCATGTGGGGGAGTCTAGTTCTACTTTCGCAGCGCTGTCAGCGCCCACATAATTGCAAGGATGTCGATGCACTCTTGAAAAATCGCGCCTTGGCTAGGCGAGATGAGTCCGAACGCGCCCAGGGACATACCGAACAACGCCAGACTCATACCGATGCCAGCAGCCTGTACCGCTTTAAGGCGGCTCCGCTTTGCTATTTCAATTGCAGTAGTTAGTCGGTCAATCGAATCTTCAACTATCACTACATCAGCCGCCTCACTCGCAGCGGATGCACCGCGCGCGCCCATCGCAACTCCGACATCGGCTGCGGCGAGTGCAGGGGCATCATTGATGCCGTCACCAACGACAACAACCGAGCCAGTTGCTCGCGATTGCGCTTGATGAGTTATCTCTAACTTTCCAGCAGCAGTAACAGATGAGAAGACTTCATTGATTCCAACTTGCTCGGCCACCTCCTGTGCGGTCTCGGATCGATCGCCGGTAACAAGTGCAATGTGCTGAACACCCGCGGCTCGCAAAGCTGCGACCATCGAGCGAGACTCAGGGCGGATGGGATCTTGTAATCCGATAACACCGATGAGTTCGCCATTTGATTCAACTGCAACCATTAGGGGTAAATCAAAGTGGAGCCACTGCGGAGCTGGGCCATTTAATTGACCGACACGAACCGTTGATCCAGATAACGATCCACTGATGTGATGACCGGCTTCTTCTGAAATATCTGTCACTGGTTGCAACGATAGATTGCGATTACGCGCTGCAGTAACAATTGCTCGAGCAACGATATGCGGACTAAATTGATCAACCGACGCTGCAAGTGCAAGAACTTCGTCATCGCTTAAGCCTGGGCGAGTATTTATATCGGTGATTGCCGGCCCACCATGGGTGAGAGTGCCGGTCTTATCGAGTAAAACTGTCTCTGTTCTACCTAAGAGTTCGAGAACTGCGCCGCCTTTGATAATCGCGCCGTGTTTAGCTGCTTGCGAGAGACCAGCGACGATTGCAATGGGTACTGCGAGAATTAATGGACACGGCGTTGCAACAACCAAGACTGCAACTGCTCTACTGACTTCACCGGTCAATAGCCAAGCGGCAGCTGC
This sequence comes from Actinomycetota bacterium, assembly GCA_041179565.1. Taxonomy (GTDB): domain Bacteria; phylum Actinomycetota; class Actinomycetes; order Nanopelagicales; family Nanopelagicaceae; genus Planktophila. The sequence goes on along the minus strand of JBEGTC010000095.1, from coordinate 1,540 downwards.
CATAACAATTGCAAGCGGAACGAAACGGATCGCCCAAGTATTTGCAACTCGAATTCCTGGTGCAGATTTCGCTTGTGACTCGCGAACCAACTTCACGATTCCGGCATAAGTACTTGCCTCAGCGGTAGAAGTTGCCATGAAGGTAAATGGTGATCCGGCATTAATTACGCCACTTGAGAGCAAATCATTTGAAGCTCGGCTAACTGGCAGTGGCTCACCGGTAAGGGCAGACTCATCGAGGACAGCTGATTCAATGAGGGTTCCATCGGTCGGAGTGACCTCACCACTGCGCACAAGAATTGTGTCCCCAATAACAATCTCAGAGATCGGTATCTCTTGTAATTGCCCATCGCTCCCTAGTCGATGAGCATTCCGTGGGACACGAGAGAGAAGTGATTTCAGCTGGCGTTCTGCTTGGCCTTCTGCCCAACTCTCTAAAACCCGGCCGGTTGCCAACATCAAGGAGATGATCGAAGCGGCGAGATATTCAGAGATTAAGAGGGAGCCGACAATTGAAAGAATTGCCAAGACATCTGAGCCCATTGTCCGATTGCGTAGATCTGAGATGAACCATGAGATTGCTGGGATTAATCCACAGAGGCCAGCGAGAATCCACGCTCTATCATCGACAAAACCAATAATCAGCAAGACGGCGGTGCTGAGGAGCAATCCCCAATTAAAAAGCCGACCTCTCATATAACTAGGTTAGTGCTCCAGCGCTCCAGATAGAATCACTTTATGAGTGAAGTAACAGTCGCCTTTCTTGGAGCAACCGACACCGTAACTGGAAGTCGATTCCTAGTCTCATCGGCCGAGTCGAAAGTCCTCGTGGATTGCGGTCTATTTCAGGGAATCAAATCGATTCGAAAGAAGAACTGGGATCCTTTTCCCGTCGATGTAAAGAGCATCGATGCTGTGCTTCTGACTCACGCACACTTAGATCACTGTGGCTATCTGCCGTTGTTAGCCCGCCAGGGGTTCGAGAATCCAATCTTTGCCACGAAATACACCAGCGAACTTGCCAGCGTCATTCTCCATGACTCGGCCCACCTTCAAATGGAGGATGCGAAGTACGCAGCGAAGAAGGGTTACTCAAAGCATGTGATACCGCTTCCTCTCTATAACGTGGAAGATACCGAAGATGCGTTGAAGTTATTTAAAGATGTTGCATTTAGAGTTCGCACACAGGTAGCGCCAGATGCATTTGCTACTTGGTTTCCATCGGGCCACATCTTGGGCTCGGCATTTTTGCTCTTGGAAATTGGTGGCAAGAAGTTACTTTTCACCGGAGATCTAGGACGGAACAACCACCCGCTCTTATCGAATCCGGATAACCCACCGACCGAACCACTCGATGCGGTAATCACCGAATCGACGTACGGTGATCGGATCCATGATGCTAAGGAAGAGGACTTTGCTCGCGAACTCAACGATGCGATTGCACGTGGCGGCTCGATTCTGATTCCGGCATTTGCGGTAGATCGCACCGAAGTTATCTTGATGGCGCTACGTGATTTAATGGAGAAGAAATTGGTACCCC
>JBEGTC010000094.1:0-4898 GCA_041179565.1 Actinomycetota bacterium | reverse complement strand
GCAAATGCGCCGGCAGATGTACCTGAGATGACAACTTCACGGAGAGATTCATGGAGGAAATCAATCATCTTGGCCGATACATCGATTTGACCTAGCTTCTCTTGCTCAAACTTCTTTATAACTTTGCCATCGTTATCAATGATTGCTTTAGCAACAGTTGGTTTCCAGATCGTGCCACCGTTTGCAATAGCTGCATACATCTGAGCCAATTTAATTGGGGTAATAACCGTATCGCCCTGCCCGATTGAGAAGTTCACTGCATCTCCCGCGCGAACTTTGTCGCCATCGAGGCAGTTCTCCTTCGCTAATTGAATGAGGAATGCAGTCTGCTGCGCAGCAGAGGCTCGTTTGGTGTAGTTGCAGTAGAAATCTTTATTCTGCTCATACCAAGACTTTCGCCAATTGCGATCTGCTAGACGGCTCTTCGACTCGGATGGTAAATCTACGCCAGTCCGCTCCCCCATTTGAAAGCGTGCTGCGGCCTTGAAGAAGTAGTCATTTGCGCTCGACTTTGGTTTCAATCCGCCATCGCGAAGCCACTCATCAAAAGCTATGCGATACCAAATTGTGTCGCAAGAGACCGCCATCGCCTTCTTCATCGAGAGACGTCCTTGTGATTTAGATTCGAAGTTGTTAAATACTCGTGTTCCAACTTCAACTGTAGCTGGACAGTCGTAGGTAGCATCCATCGAATAACCAGCATCACTTGCAGCTATCGCAGAGACTGCCTTAAAGGTTGATCCTGGCGCATAGAGACCTTGCAGCGCGCGGTTGAGCGCAGGTACGCCAGTCTTCTCACTGAAGAGAGCTTGCGCCTCTTGAACAGTAAGCCCTTTCTCAAATGAGTTCGGGTCAAAAGTTGGATATGAGGCGATTGCGAGTACTTGGCCATTAAAGGCGTCCATCACAACGGCAGCACCACCATCGGCATAACGCCCCATCGACTTTGCTCGACGAACAGCATCGGCAAGTGCTTGCTCCGTTGCCGCCTGAAGGCGAATATCAAGGCTGGTCACTAAGTGGTTACCAGGAATCGATTTCGTATTCTGGCTTGTACTCGTCACCGCCTCTTTACGATCAACAATTACGGTCTTGATTCCGGGGGTACCACGAAGATAAGAGTCGTATTGAACCTCTAGGCCAGCCTTACCGATTGATTCAGATCTAAAGTAAGAACGACCACCAGCTCCTGAGAGATCGTATTCGGTGAGGGGTCCGACGTATCCAAGTACATGTGCACCATTGACGCCGGCAATCGCGGGATAGTTACGGATAGCAATAGGAGTTGCCGATATTCCAGGGAATTTATCTGACCGTTCAACAATTTGTAGGGCAATCTGGGGATCGGCTTCTTTTGTGATTGGAATCGGCTGAAATTTGGAACCAGTCCAACATCCTGCTCGTTGCCCTGCAGGTAGTTCGCCACAGAGTCGAGTGCGCTGCCACACATCCTTATACTTTAAATTAAGTAATAGCGAGAGATTGCGTAAGACTGAAACGCCTTTATCCTCTTGTTTATCAATCTTGGTCCGATCTACCGTGACCGCCAAACCCACTTTATTCAGTGCAAGTGGAACTCCTGATGAGTCAACAATCAAGCCTCGCGTAGCTGGAGTTACAACATCTCGACTTTGAATACTGAGTGCGGCATCTTTATATGTAGGCGCAGCAGCTACCTGAAGATAGAAGAGTCGCCCCAGAAGCGCCAAGAGAAGTGAGGCGACAAAGATCTGCAGAAAGATCAAACTTAACCGAGAGCGTTGGTTCATATCCGAGAGACCGTTCCGAAGACCAGCGCATGCAATCGAGAAATGATCGGCAAGAGAAGCGGTGTTATAACGGCGGACCAGAATGCATTACCGAGACAGATAAAGATGATGTTGGAGACGCTACCTAGCTGCTGCCCCAAAAGTAGGCCGAAGATTGCATAGGCCACCTGTGCTCCGATAACGCCTGCAACTACCAAGAAGACCAGGTTGAGCGGATTGGCGCGCACATGATCATCGCCGTATGAGAGAAAAGAGATAGCAAACGAGACCAAGATTGCTACGAGAGTCCAGTGCCCTAGCGGGCCAGGTGCGGTCTGTGAGAGATCCATCAATAGGCCAGCGCCAAATCCGGTGAGCGCACCAATCTCAGGGGTGCTCATCGCCGCCCAAGTAAGAGTCACGATGAGAAAGAGTGAGACGCCACCAGCAGGTAGGCGCATCTGAGTTACAAAGCCCTCTTGAAGTAGATAGAAGGAGAGAAATATAGGAAACGAGAGTAGAAATCTACGAGAGATCATCTTTTCGCTCTTGCCCTAGCTTGATGGTGACGGTGAAGGCGTAGCAGTCACAGTCACCGTTGGAATTGGAGTCGGCTTAGGTTTTGGTGGCACCAATGAATCTCGAGGATCAACTGCCGGTGCTCCGATTACTACCGCGACAACGCCGACCGTTGAGAAGTTGGTATAGAACTTCACATCCGCAGTCTGAGTGATTGCACTCGCTGAGTTATCAACCGCAGTAACTTCACCGATAGGAACGCCCGGTACAAATGGACGTCCATTCGAACTTCCACGGGCGACAATTGCATCGCCGACCTTTACTTCTTCAGTATTGTCCAAGAGTTGAAGAACGCCTTTTCGCGTGCCCTGACCGCTCAAAATACCGATCTGCTGCGAACCTGCGATCCGCGCGCCGATTCGAAAGGCTGGGTCAGATGCAAGTTGAACTAGCGCCGAGTTAGGGAAGGCTTCCTTTACTACGCCGACTATTCCGAACCCGGTAATCACGGTCATATTTGGTCTGATGCCAGATTTAACGCCCGCGTCGATTGTGATGGTCTGAGTAAAAGAGGTGCTGGAACCTTGAGAAATAACTTTTGCTCCGACAACTTTAAACTCACCATTACCAGCGAGATCTAGGACGCCCTTTAACTGCTGAAGTTGTGCATCAGCAAACTTTCGATTGAGAAGTGCCAGTCGGAGCGCATCATTCTCTGCCTTAAGCCGCTCAATTTGGTTACGAGTACGGCCAAGGTGAGTCACATCGGAGAGGAAGTTGCGGAACGGTGTGACGACCCACGAACCAACTCGTTGGACCGGTGTGAGAGCCGTCTGAGTTCCAGTGCGGATTCCGTCGATAACTTTTACGCCGCGCAGATCGAGAGTGATCAGAAAGAGCGAGGTAACAATCAACGCAATCAGTAGTAGGCGACCACGATTATCGCCACCATAACGCACGAGCTACAAACCTTTAGCGACGTGGCTCTGAAATCAAAACCTTTTCAAGGGCTTCGAATTCTTCAATGCACTTACCTGAGCCCTCAACCACAGCATCGAGTGGGCGATCTGCGATATGAATTGGCATTCCAGTCTCACGGCGAAGACGCTCATCGAGACCCTTAAGAAGCGCGCCGCCGCCGGTGAGGACGATTCCGCGATCCATAAGATCTGAAGAGAGCTCCGGTGGGCACTTATCAAGAGTTCCCTTAACTGCATTAACGATTGCATTGACCGGCTCTTCGAGCGCTTTACGAATCTCGGCAGCTGTTACGACAATTGTCTTTGGCAGACCGGTCGCGAGATCGCGGCCGCGAATCTCGGCATCATTCTCGCCCTGAAGTGGGAATGCTGATCCGATCGCCATCTTGATCTCTTCAGCGGTGCGCTCACCTAAAAGTAGTGAGTATTCGCGCTTAACCCAGTTAATAATCGATTGATCTAGCTCGTCGCCACCAACGCGGATAGATAGCGCTGTAACAATGCCGCCGAGTGAGATAACTGCAACTTCAGTTGTTCCGCCTCCGATATCGACAACCATGTTTCCGGTTGGTTCGTGAATTGGAAGACCAGCACCGATTGCTGCAGCCATTGGCTCTTCAATGATGTAAACCTTACGTGCGCCCGCTGCATAACCAGCATCCTTTACCGCACGCTGCTCCACGCCAGTGATTCCAGATGGAACGCATACAACAATTCTTGGCTTTGCCAAGTAGCTGCGCTTATGAACTTTCTGGATAAAGTAACGAAGCATTCGCTCGGTTGTATCGAAATCGGCAATAACGCCATCCTTGAGCGGACGGATTGCCACGATATTTCCCGGAGTACGGCCAATCATCTTCTTCGCTTCGATACCAACTGCGAGGATTCCGCCAGTATCTTGATTCACCGCAACAACTGAAGGCTCATTGAGCACAATGCCGCGACCGCGAACATAGACGAGCGTGTTAGCGGTTCCGAGATCGACCGCCATATCGCGACCGATAAATGACATTTTGCTAGACATTACTTACCTCCAAAGAAGATTGCGATTTCACGAGCTGCAGACTCAGGTGAGTCAGAGCCGTGTACGAGATTCTGTGTGACCTTTGTTCCAGCATCGCGCGCGAGATCGCCGCGGATCGTGCCGGGATCGGCAACAGTCGGATCACGAGATTCTGTGTGACCTTTGTTCCAGCATCGCGCGCGAGATCGCCGCGGATCGTGCCGGGATCGGCAACAGTTGGATCTGTTGTTCCGGCGATGTTGCGGAATCCTTCAATGACGCGATTACCTTCTACTACCAGCGCAACAATCGGACCAGACAACATGAACTCGACTAGCGGTTCGAAGAATGGCTTACCTTGATGTTCGGCATAGTGCTGCTCGAGAAGAGCGCGATCTGCCTGGAGCATGCGAAGCTGAGCGATTGTGTAACCCTTACGTTCGATACGAGCGATGATTTCGCCGACCAATCCACGGGCAACGCCATCTGGCTTTACGAGGACAAGTGTCTTTTCTGAAGTACTCACTCGCCCATTCTATTGGGGGTTAGGACTCCCCCGCGCCACGCTCTTTCTCAGCCTGAGCCAGGAGGGCGGCGCGAGCCGCCTCACCCTTGCGCCCCACGATAATCGCAGCGATCCATAGCCCG
>JBEGTC010000093.1:0-4642 GCA_041179565.1 Actinomycetota bacterium | reverse complement strand
GGCGACGGACATGCGCTCGCCCTCAAAGCTGGTGCAAATCTAAAGGATATGGAGTTCTTGCAATTCCACCCAACCGGAATGGTCTGGCCACCATCAGTTCGCGGAATTCTTGTAACTGAATCAGTTCGCGGTGAGGGCGGCGTTCTTACCAACAATAAGGGTGAGCGCTTTATGTTTAATTACATCCCAGATGTATTTAAAGATAAGTACGCAACTACTGAGGAAGAAGCTGATCGTTGGTACACCGATCAGGACAACAACCGTCGTCCGCCAGAGCTTCTGCCACGCGATGAAGTTGCTCGCGCAATTAACTCTGAGGTTAAAGCTGGCCGTGGTACCGAACACGGTGGCGTCTATCTCGATGTATCGAAGCGACTATCTGCTGAAGTCATTAAGAAGCGCCTACCATCTATGTGGCACCAGTTCTATGAGCTCGCAGGTGTAGATATCACCAAGGAGCCGATGGAAGTTGGCCCAACCTGTCACTATGTAATGGGCGGCGTCGATGTCGAACCTGATACAGCGGCAGCGGTAGGAGTCCCAGGGCTCTTCGCAGCAGGTGAAGTTGCTGGCGGTATGCACGGCTCTAACCGCCTCGGCGGTAACTCACTCTCAGACTTGCTTGTATTTGGTCGCCGCGCAGGTGGCGCAGCAGCTGAGTATGTAAAGGCCAATGGTGCAAATCCAGTATCTGACGCAACTGTTGCAAAGGCGGCAGAGCGGATCGAGGCGCCATTTAAGAATGAAGGCGGCGAGAATGCATACTCATTGCACGCCGAACTTCAAGAGGTCACACATAACTTGGTCGGAATCATCCGCACCGGTGCTGAGATCAAGGAGGCGATTGCAAAGATCGCCGATATCCGCGCTCGCAGCCAGAAGGTAAGTGTCGCTGGAGATCGTAAGTTCAACCCAGGTTTCCACCTCGCTTTCGACCTCGACAATATGCTGCTCGTAGCTGAATCAACTGCAAAGTCAGCTATCTTGCGTGAAGAGTCTCGTGGTGGTCACACACGTGATGACTTCCCAACTATGGATAACAAGTGGCGTCAGGTCAATAACATCGCTAGCTATAACGGCAGCGAAGTTGTGGTCACACCACGCCCACTGCCACCTATTCCAAAAGAGCTCTTCGATCTCTTTGATATTCATGAGTTGGAGAAATACATGACACCAGAAGAAATTGCGAAAGGCGGTTCAAACTAATGACACGCAAACTCAATCTTCGAATCTGGCGTGGCGATTCAACTGATGGCGGACTTAAGGATGTCGTAGTTGATGTCAATGAGGGAGAAGTTGTCCTCGATGTAATCCACCGCGTGCAGGCGACCCAGATGGGCGACTTAGCTGTTCGCTGGAACTGTAAGGCTGGTAAGTGCGGTTCTTGCTCGATGGAGATCAACGGAAAGCCACGTCTTGCATGTATGACACAGGTTGCATCATTCGATGAGGATGAGACCATCACTGTTACACCGCTTCGTGCATTCCCAATCATTAAGGATCTCGTTACCGATGTCTCCTTCAACTACAAGAAGGCGATGGAGGTACCAGCGTACGAGCACCCAGCAGAGCTCGCTCCAGGTGAAGCTCGCATGGAGCAGGTAGATGTAGAGCGATCACAAGAGTTCCGTAAGTGCATCGAGTGCTTCCTATGTCAGAACACATGCCACGTAATTCGTGACCATGAGGAGAATAAGAAGTCATTTGCTGGCCCACGTTTCTTTATCCGTATCGCGGAGCTCGATATGCATCCATTGGATCGCATTAAGAACCGTAAGCGCACCGCACAGGAGGAGCATGGTCTCGGAATGTGTAACATCACTAAGTGCTGTACCGAGGTCTGCCCTGAGCACATCAAGATCACCGACAATGCGATCATTCCTATGAAGGAGCGCGTAGTCGATATCAAGTACGACCCAGCACGTATGTTTAGCGGTCTATTGCGTCGCGAGAAGCGAAACTAGGTAATGAACATATTTATCCGTTGGGCAGTTCTCGCCTTTGCAATGTGGGTGGCGACGCTTGCCGTACCTGGAATCACCGTCAATGGTGGTTTCACTACCTACCTCTGGGTGGCACTGCTCTTCGGGTTAATTAATTCAATCTTCGGTTCGCTTATTAAGGTGCTGACTTTTCCGATCTCGATCGTGACCTTCGGCCTCTTTATCTTTGTCGTCAATGCCGCAATGCTCTCGCTGACCGCCCGTTGGTCAGAGAAGCTCGATGTCACAGGATTCTGGTCGGCTCTCTTCGCCTCAATTATCGTCAGTCTTATTACAACGATCTTTAAGGCAAGTAAGAAGAAGGTCGCCCTCTGAAGGCAGTCCTACTTGTTAGCGCAGGGGGAGTCATCGGCTCCCTCTTTCGCTATTTTCTAGGTGTGTTATTACCGAGCACCGCTCAAGGTAATTTGGCTGCCAATATCATCGCCTCAGCATTTGCCGCCCACATTCTCGTATTAATGGAGCGGCGCGGGATTACATCTCTTCGCTACTTCCTGCTGCCAGGGTTCTGTGGTGGCCTTGGAACTTTCTCTGCCATTACCTATGAAGCTGTTGCACCAAATGAAGGTGGATTTATCTATCTCGTTCTCAACATTATCTGCAGCTTTGCTGCAGTTGCCATCTCATTGCCACTCTCACGTAAGTTGATTCATACCAAATGAAGACCGCGCTATTAGTTGCATTAGGTTCTGCTCTCGGCGCACCAGCTCGGTTCTTAATCGATCAATACTTCAAGAAATTTACCGACCACCCTGTTGGAACCTTTATTGTCAATGTCATCGGATCATTCTTCATTGGACTTACCTTTGCCAGCGCGGAGTATTGGCACGATTTCATTGCGGTAGGTTTCGCAGGGTCTTTTACAACCTGGTCGACCTTTATGCTCGATCTCTATCTCGGAGTTCGCCTCAACCGACAGCTACCAGTGGCAATTAACTTCATCGCATCGGTGGTCTTTGGTTTAGCGGCAGCGTGGCTAGGTGTAGAGCTCGTTAGCTAACGAAGAATGGATTTCATCCATTTCTCAATCTCATCGGGATGACGTGGAATACTCTCGCTGAGATTGCGACATCCATCAGCGGTAACTACGACGTCATCTTCGATACGAATGCCAATGCCGCGATATTCAGGAGCAAATAGCTCATCATCTGGCTGGATGTAGAGGCCAGGTTCGACGGTGAGCACCATTCCTTCGCGGAGCTCTCCATCCAGGTAATTCTCTTTTCTCGCCTGCGCACAATCATGGACATCGAGACCGAGATGATGGCTCACACCGTGGAGGGTCCAACGACGATGGAGGCCAACTTCAGGCTTCATCGACTCTTCAGCGCTGACGGTAAGAACTCCTAGATCGGCTAAACCTCGGGCAAGAACTTCTTGGCAGGTGCGATTGATATCGGAGAACTTCACACCAGGTTTAACCGCAGCAAAACCAGCTAATTGCGCCTCATAGACCAACATGTAGAGCGAACGTTGCGCAGCTGTGAATTTTCCAGAGACTGGCAAGGTGCGAGTGATATCTGCGGTGTAGAAAGATTCAACTTCTACACCCGCATCGATAAGGACTAGATCACCAGGGCGGACATCGCCATCATTTCGAATCCAGTGGAGTACACAGGCGTGTGCGCCGGAGCCGACGATGGTGTTGTAGCCTAGATCGTTACCTAAAACTCGTGCGCGACCGTAGAAAGCTGATTCGAGAACTCGCTCACCTCGTGGCGTGGCAACGGCTGCTGGCATGGCGGCGATGACATCGCTAAAGCCAAGCCCAGTTGCATCAACCGCCTTCTGCATCTCTGCAAGTTCGTACTCGTCTTTGGTCAGCCGTTGTTCTGAGAGATAGGTGCAGAACTCTTCCTCGCGCTTGTGCGCTTTAACTGCGCCATCAACGATGGAATCTACTCCGCGAACGCAGAGCGTCTCTCGACCATCTTTCAGTAAATCTGCAAGATCGCTCACCAAACGCGTATCGATTTGATAGCGAGATTTCGCCTCTGCCAATGTGTATCGACGACCAACCCAGAGTTCGCCATAGCGCGCATCGCGATAGAAAGCATCGCTATCTCTGGTCGAACGCGGATTCATGTAGAGATAGGTGAGGTGGCCGCCTTCAGTTGGCTCAAGCACCAAGACTGCATCTGCTGTTGCATCGGCGCCTTGCACACCGCTGTAGTAGGCAAATGCTGAGTGAGGGCGGAATTGATAATCGGTATCGTTGGAGCGAACTTTGTAACCACCAGCGGGAATAACCAACCGGATTCCAGGAAATGCTTCGCTCAATACCTGGCGACGAGCGAAGGCATAGGTAACAACTTCGAGCGGTTCGAGATCGGCTAAATCTGATGGCGCCCAACCGCTGCGCATAAATTCCGCGAACTGGTCAGAGGGCGCTTGATCATGTACGCGCTTGCTCTCTCTAAGGGCTGGCTCTGCGCTCTCGTTATTCATGCTCATGCCGTCAGTTTAATCTGATGGCGATGGGACGACTATGGCGAGCGATAAGCCAGTTTTTCATAGCGCCAAAAGCGAGATAAACTCGACCCTGCAACTCGGAGACGTCGCATAGCCCGGTCGAGTGCGCCTCACTGCTAACGAGGTAAGGGGTTAAACCCTTCAGGAGTTCAAATCTCCTCGTCTCC
>JBEGTC010000092.1:0-5189 GCA_041179565.1 Actinomycetota bacterium | reverse complement strand
CGCCCACAGTTCTCAGCGGTACTCGAATGCGCAGCAGAGGCGAAGAAGTTAGGTAAGCATGTCTGGGCAGATGGTGGAGTACGCCATCCTCGCGATGTAGCGCTCGCGCTCGCTGCCGGCGCATCACAAGTAATGATTGGTTCTTGGTTTGCTGGAACCTATGAGTCACCTGGTGATTTGCTCCGCGATAGCGCAGGGCGCCCATATAAGGAGTCTTTCGGCATGGCCTCTAAGCGCGCTGTCGCTGCCCGTACATCACAGGAAGATGCCTTTGATCGCGCACGTAAGGCGCTCTTTGAAGAAGGTATCTCATCTTCGAAGATGTATTTAGATCCGCAGCGCCCAGGAGTAGAAGATCTCATTGATGAAATCATCTCCGGACTTCGTTCTTCCTGCACCTACGCAGGCGCTCGTTCGCTGGCAGAGTTTGCCGATCGCGCACTTGTTGGAATCCAATCTGCCTCAGGTTATGCAGAGGGACGACCACTTAGCCAGAGCTGGCGCGGTTAATTACTCATTAACCGATAACCAACGCCACGAACGGCGTGAAGTACCTTGGTATCAGTCACTTCTTTGATTTTGCCTCGGATACGCGAGGCGTGGGTATCGAGCAAGTGATCGCTCGAGTACTCAAGTGAAGCACCAATGGCGTCAGCAATCTGTTCGCGAGTGAAGACCCGCTTTGGATTGCTAATCAATAGACGAACGAAGTCGTATTCAGTTCGCGTTAGCTCAATCTTGATACCGTCGATGGTGAGTTCGCGAGTCTCAACATCAAGGGTGAGCGGCCCCGCTGTCATAAGGGAGCCCAAGGTATGGTTAAAGTTATTGCGATGACGTATTTGGGTTGAAGTTCTTAATGCCAAGATGCGAGCCGAAACAGGTTTGGTTATGTAATCATCTGCGCCAGCTGCCAGACACATCGCTTCATCCATCTCCTGAACGTGGCTAGTCAGCATGATTATTGGAACAGTTGAACTTCGACGAATCTCCCGGCAAACCTCAAAGCCATCAGGTTGGCCTATCGACAAATCTAAGATAACTACCGCGGGATCTTCTGACTTAAAGATCTCTAAGGCTTGGTTGCCATCAGCGGCTTCTATAACGTCATAACCTTCTGGGCTAAGCGCTTCCCTCACAAAGACCCGAATATCCTCAACATCATCTACTACAAGCACGAGATCTCTACTCATTACTATCTCCCTTTGCTAACGGAATTTCGACGACAAAAGTTGATCCCTCTCCCAATTTGGATTCAACGGAGATGGCTCCGCCATGGAGTTCGATAATTTGTCTCGCAATAGATAAACCTAGTCCGGTGCCTTGATATTTGCTGGTCGGCACATTTGAAGCTCTAAAGAATCGGGTGAAGAGATTAGAGAGATCAGGTGCGGGAATTCCTATCCCATGATCCCGGATTGTCACCATTACGCAATCTGTGGCGGAGATATCTACATTTATCTCAGAGCCAGGTGGGCTGAACTTGATGGCATTAGTAAGGAGATTTATAAAGACTTGGCTTAGCTGGCCAAAATCACCCAGCACATATCTATCGATCACTGAAGTGAGCTCAATACTTATCTCTGCCTTTGTTGCGACCGGTGTAACCGTAAAAATCGCGCTATCAATGACCTCTGTTATTGAAACCTGATCACTCGGTAACACTCCGGCAGAGCTATCAAACTTGCTTAGAGTAAGAAAACTCTCCACTAAGCTGAGGAGTATCTGTGAATTTCTCTCTAATGTGAGTAAATATCGATCTAACTTAGGATTCTTGGCGATTGATGAATCTCGTTGTATGAGTTCGATATATCCGAGTATTGAAGTCAGTGGAGTGCGCAGCTCGTGATTAACATTGGAAATCAATGCGCTCTTTGCCTCATCAAGATTCTGTAGTTGTTCAACGCGCAGAAGTGCAACATCGAGTTCGCGAAGCGTTTCGTCCAATCGTGTCTGTTCATCTCTAATTGCCTTTCGAACTCTCTGGAAATTTTTAAAGTTGGTCCGGAGTACGAGCGCTAATGTGATTGCGGCGGTGATGATAAATAGATAGAAGAGGAAGAGCTTTACCGAGTCTCGTCGAGCAGATTCGAGGGCTCGCTCTAACATTTGGTTATCTACCGACCTTTGGTAGGAGACAACCAGATCTCGTGCCTGAGCGAGAATCTCATCAATGACTGGAAGTAATTCACGAGTCATAGCCGTATGCAGAGACTCTGGCAAGATGCCCATCGGAGCTGACGCGACCAAGGCATCAGCTCGTTTCAGCGCACTCCAGTACTTGCTATTTGCACGCTCGCCCATAGTGCGGCCACTTGAGTCAATCACTGCAAGTCTCTGGGCTAAGAGATTGCGAGATATTTGGACCTCGCGACGCGTGGTGCCGCCATTTGACCAGAGCGCTAACCGCGTTGCGTATACAAGGGTCTCCCGCTGGGTAAAGATGATTGAGGCGGCAGGTGTCTCGATATTGCTCAGTATTTTGCTCTCTCTAGCTGCGCTCCGCGACTCAGCCAACGTTAAGACTCCCAGTACTGTGAGAGCGATCAGAGCGAGAGCGGCGAGAAGAAGTTGCACTTTGGTCACTTGAAATTTCACCAAAGCTCCAGGCTCTGCCGCAGTCGGCCGCGGGTTCATTTAAGGTTCAACTTTGATCTCCGCAAGCGACCAGTTCCACGCATCCAAATTCTTCGCCCATTTACTCTTTGGCGGATAGATAAGTCGAATTGGCCCCCCTTGGTCGTATCCGATTGGGTTGCCATTTACCTTTATAGCAATGAGAGCGCCAGCAGCTAAGAACTCTGCCGCCGCAGCCTTAAATACGTAATCATTGAGAGCGATAGTCGAGATGTAATCCTTCTTAGCAATGTGTGCCATCGCAAATAGTTTAGAGATTTCAATAACAGTGAAGGTCTGGCGCTTTTTAACAAATGGTTCGTAAATTGTGATCTTCTCACCCTTGAATCTAGCCAACCTAGGATAGGGAAACTCAACTTTTTGTGAGCCGTTTGTAATGGTCAGGATAATTTCATTGGGTCCTGCCGGATCGACCTCGGTGGCCCCATAAGGATTGCTTGCGGTAGCTTCTGCTAGATAACCAAGGGAGATTTGAGTGGCGAGAGTTGTGATCAGTAGGGCTGCAAGAAATCTTAACCTCATAAAATCCCCCTTCTCCTTCCGATAAGGCTAGAAGGGAGGGTGCGGAATATCTAGAGAACTCATCAGTAATCTCTTGTTGTGAGGAATTTGTGAGGTTTCTCTGCAAGCGGACGAGAGGGTAAACTCACCGCTAATTGACGGCCAAGGGGAGCAGAGTGAAGAGCTACAAGATTGCAATTGTCGGCGCAGGTCCTGCCGGATACTTCGCCGCCCAAGCTCTCCAAAATCTAGCGAGCGACCAACTCTCCTTCACCATCGATATGATCGAACGGCTTCCCACCCCTTGGGGTCTAGTCCGAAGCGGTGTTGCGCCAGACCACCCAAAAATTAAGACCGTCGCAAAGGTATTTGAGAAGATCGCGACAACGCCAGGCTTTCGCCTCTTCGCCAACGTTGAACTCGGCAGCGACCTCACTCTAGATGCGCTAAAAGAGCGTTATGACGCAGTAGTTATCGCAACCGGATCTGCCGTAGGAAAGAGACTTGGCATCCCTGGCGAAGATCTTCCAGGTTCGATGTCGGCGGCAACATTTGTACCTTGGTATAACGCCCACCCTGACTTTAAGGATGAGGCGATTGATCTCAGCTCTGAGACGGCAGTTGTCATCGGTGCTGGAAATGTAGCGATGGATGTAGCTCGCATCTTGGCGCTCGAACCATCAGAGCTTGATCCAACTGATACTGCAGACCATGCAATCGATGCGTTGAAGAGCAGTGCAATCCGCAATGTAGTCATTAGCGCTCGACGTGGGCCTGAGCATGCCGCATTTACCTCGCCTGAGCTCCGCGAACTTCCTAAGCTTGAGCACACAAACGTTGTCATTAACCCAGGCGATATCGCGGCCGCATTGGTGCGCGCCGGCGATGAGATTGAGAAAGATACAAAGTCCAATCTCGATGCGATGACCTTAATTGCCGAGAGCGAACCAACCCACCATGAGCGCACCATGAACTTTCAATTTCTTGCTACGCCAATTGAGATCAAGGGCAATGGCAAGGTAGAGGAGGTCGTTTTTCAACGAACCGGTGGCGATGAAACATTCTCAATCAAGTGCGGGTTGGTAATCACCGCGATTGGCTATGAAGCTGCGCCGTTAGAGGGAATTCCATATGTAAAGGGGAAAGTCGCCAATAACGATGGATATGTTGGTGAGAATCTCTACGTTGTCGGCTGGGCAAAGCGCGGACCTTCAGGAGTAATCGGCACCAATAAATCTGATGCAGCAGAGGTTATGAAGTTGCTGGTAGATAAGTTAGGAACACCAAAGACAAGCGGTGATATCACTGAGCTGATATCTCATGAGAAGGTTGTAACTCAGCAACGTTGGGAGCAGATCAATAGCGCAGAGGTTGCAGCCGGCGAACCGCTTGGAAAGCCCCGGAAAAAGGCGGTTTCTCGCGAAGAATTACTCAATTTGGGCGGGCTCTGAGGAAACATAGAGCATCTGACTACGGATCAGAAGGTTAGGGGTTCGAATCCCTTCGCGCGCACAAGTTAAGCCTCGGGTGCCTTTCACACCCGGGGCTTTTCTTCTATCTAGGTCTAGGCTTTCGCTATGCGTAAAGCTATCCTCGCACTGTTGTTGGCCCTGACTGCCATTACACCCGCTCAAGCAGCTGAAGAGCCGCTCACTGTGGCCTCGCGCAACCTTTATCTCGGTGCAGATGTCGGAGTTGCTCTCGAACTCATTCCTGACCTATCGGCTGCTGCGCAATTTATGTGGGATCAAGTGAGCGCAACTGACTTTAGCAAGCGCGCACCTTTACTGGCGAGAGAGATAATTGATAGTAGAGCAGATGTGGTTGGGCTGCAAGAGGCGACCAATTGGTATTGCAAGAAGAATCTCTTTAGTAAGAAAGTTGTTGTCTATAACTTCACCGAAGAGTTTTTAGCAGCGACAAAAGAGCTTGGAAGCGAGTATGTCTTAGCGGAGAGAGATGGGATTTCAGCGCTCAATATCGGCTACTCGATTCCAGCAATTCCATATCTCACAATGGTGAGAGATTCAAAGACCTTTCAACCGATTTTC
>JBEGTC010000091.1:0-4723 GCA_041179565.1 Actinomycetota bacterium | reverse complement strand
CGCACCAGGTGCCAACTCCATCGAGGTTGTCGAGCTGCCGATTGCTATATCGATACTCCGCTCAGGTGAAGATTCGACTAAGTAATTAATATCGGTCGCCTTGGTGGCGATAACTTTGCAACTTCCATATGAGGTAGAGGTCAGAGAATCGCCATTGATAATCTGACAACCGGTGGCGCTACCGCCAGGGGAGATCGCATAAGTGATTGCACCACTGCCGGAGCCACCTGAAGTTACTAGGCGGATGTTGGTGCCATAGGTGCCACTAACTGCGCTAATGGAGAGCCCCGATTGGGTTGCTTTATTGAAGGTGAAGGCGAGATAACTACTTGTGGCCTCGGAGTAGTTGGCATCTTGAGCGATTCGGGCTGTTATACGACAGGTACCAGATGATGTTGCAGTGAGCGTCGCGGTCGCGCTGCTATTGGAGAGCGAGCACCCGGAAGCGCTTCCTCCTGAGGAAATCTGATAGGTAATCGCACCAGTACCACTGCCTCCGCTAGAGCTCATGCTCAACTGTTGCGAGTATGGGTAGCTCTTAGAAGTCGTGCCCAAAGAATTTAAGGTAATTGTTTGACTGGCGCGAGTAACATCAACGTAAATTGTGATGGTCTTCCAGCTGTAAGTGTTGTAATCCGTTGGGTTAAATCGCGCTGTTACCTCCGACCTTCCGACATTGCCGGTCGTAAATGTATTCCCTGAAATTGAGATAACCGATGGATTGGACGAGGTATAGGTAAAAGTACCGGGAACAGCGTTAGTCACACTTGGGGGAGAGACAGTATAGCTTCCAGTGCCATAGACCTTGCTGTCGTCTATCCAACCCAAGGTCGGAATAGTCTTATTTGAAATAGTGAGATTTGTCGCCGCTAAGCTCTCATTCGGAGAGTTAGCAGAGCGATCATTTAGCGTGGTGTTTGCCGCGGATTCGTTGAAATCATAGACGGCGATCAGAGTTTCATTGATGGAGCTACTTGTGGCGAGCAAGCCTCTGCTCTCCTGAACTTCACTCTGACTCAGCGCACCGTTCCAGACCTTTACTTGATCGATACGGCCATAGAAGAAATGTGTTCGGCTCGGTAGATCAGTCGCTCCAATTGTAAAGAAATCATCAGCAATGTCATAAAACCGATAAGTACCAGTGCTTATTGAGGTGCCATTTAAGTAGATCGCGATATAGATCTGTGTGCTATTAATTTTTTCAACCGTCAGAGCGATATGGCTCCAGGTATTTGCATCCACTAATTGAGTAGTCAAGACATTTAAATCACCAGCGTTGCAATAACCAATGCCTGCATGGATTTGATATTTGTCTGGAGTGCCCGATTTATGCAGGCCAAAGAAGAGTCGACGATCGAAGCAGCCGCCACCGTTCTGACCTTGGCCTGCAATCATCGAGAAGTTGTCGCTCCCGGTAAAGTTATTTGGTCGTACCCATGATTCGATAGTAAAGCTACCGTTTTGAATCACGCGGTTTGCTGAGGCGGCATATGTGGTGCCGTTGAATTCGCCGTAGCGATCGACTGCGGCGTTATCTCCATCGACTGCTCGAGCTTGAGGGATCACTCCGACCAATAGGGTGGCAGCCAGGGTTGTGAGGGCAACCCAAATCCGCTGACGCATTGGCAGAGTTTATTGCTTATTTACTCTGCTTTAAGTGTTCAGTTAAACGCTCTGCGGTCGCAACAACAGCTGCAGCGTGAATTCGCCCTGGTTGGCGACCGAGGCGCTCAATTGGCCCCGAGATAGAGACTGCGGCGATAACTTTTCCATTGGGGCCACGAACCGGCGCAGAGACTGATGCAACACCCGCTTCGCGCTCTCCTACAGATTGTGCCCAACCTCGGCGACGATCTGCAGCTAGATGTGCTGCGGTATAGCGCGCTGATTTAAGAACTCGATGAATCTTCTCTGAATCTTCCCACGCCATCAAAATCTGCGCGGCAGAGCCTGCTTGCATAGTGAGGGCAGCGCCTACTGGGACGGAGTCACGAAGACCTGATAGACGTTCCGCGACTGCGACGCAGAGGCGAACATCGCCTTGTCGCTTATATAGCTGAGCAGATTCACCAGTGGCATCGCGGAGAGCAGCGAGAGCTGGTCCGGCAGCTGCAATAAGTCGATCTTCGCCGGCGGCGAGAGCGAGTTCAGCGGAGCGGGGACCGAGAACGAAACGCCCATTGAGATCGCGGGTAACGAGGCGATGATGTTCGAGGGCAACGGCGAGGCGATGGGCGGTAGGGCGGGCGATTCCGGTCACAGCTACCAGCTCTGCCAGCGAGTGTGGTCCAGATTCGAGCGTGCCTAGAATCGCCACGGCTTTATCTAAAACGCCAACTCCGCTATTCTTCTTGTCCATGAAGTGATATTAGCATCCCACTAGTTGAGATGACAATTGGAAGAGATGTCACCGTGAATTCGATGGAGGTAATGATGGGTAAGACGCTGGCAGAGAAGATTTGGGCAGAGCATGTGGTGCGCTCAGCTGAAGGTGAGCCCGATCTGCTCTATATCGATCTCCATCTCATCCATGAAGTAACGAGCCCGCAGGCATTTGATGGTCTCCGTCTTACCGGACGCAAAGTTCGCCGCCCAGACCTCACTATCGCTACTGAAGATCACAACGTTCCTACGCTCGATATCTTAAAGCCGATCGCCGATCCAGTATCAAAGTTGCAGGTAGATACGCTTCGCAACAACTGTAAAGAGTTTGGTGTGCGCCTCCACTCATTGGGCGATGTCGATCAAGGCGTAGTTCACGTTGTTGGCCCTCAGCTCGGCGTTACGCAGCCAGGTATGACCATCGTTTGTGGTGACTCACATACATCAACACACGGCGCATTTGGTGCGATTGCATTCGGTATCGGTACCTCTGAAGTTGAGCACGTTCTTGCTACGCAGACTCTCTCTTCTCGTCGCCCAAAGACGATGGCGATTAACGTCAATGGAAAGTTAAAGCCTGGTGTTACCGCGAAAGACATCATCTTGGCAATCATCGCCAAGATTGGTACTGGTGGGGGACAGGGCTACATCATCGAGTACCGTGGTGAAGCTATTCGCAACCTTTCGATGGAAGGTCGCATGACGGTCTGCAATATGTCGATCGAAGCGGGCGCTCGTGCCGGATTGATTGCACCCGATGAGAAGACCTTTGAATACATCAAGGGTAAGCCACATGCACCAGAAGATTTCGATGCGGCAGTCGCATACTGGAAGACGCTCTTTACCGACAGCGATGCAAAGTTCGATGCTGAGGTCGAGATCGATGGTGATTCGCTCGAACCGTTCGTTACCTGGGGAACAAATCCCGGGCAGGGGCTGCCACTCAGTGCAAAGGTTCCTAGCCCAACAGACTTTGCAAGCGAGGTCGATCAAGTTGCAGCTAAGAACGCCCTTGAATATATGGGGCTTACCGCTGGCACTCCACTAAAAGAAATAAAGATTGACACTGTTTTCTTGGGTTCTTGCACCAATGGTCGCATTGAGGATTTGCGAGCAGCTGCCGATATCGTCAAAGGCAAGAAGATCGCCCCAACTCTACGCATGTTGGTAGTACCTGGATCTGAGCGCGTGCGTCAGCAGGCGATGAGTGAAGGGCTCGATCAAGTCTTTATCGAAGCTGGAGCAGAGTGGCGTAATGCTGGCTGCTCGATGTGTTTAGGCATGAATCCAGATCAACTCGCAGTGGGCGAGCGATCAGCTTCGACATCTAACCGAAACTTCGAAGGTCGCCAAGGTAAGGGCGGTCGTACCCACTTAGTAAGCCCTCAGGTCGCTGCAGCAACTGCGCTTCGCGGCACCTTGTCATCACCGGCAGATTTGTAAGAGAGGAAGAGAAAAAATGGAGAAGCTTATTTCGCATACAGGTGCAGGTGTGCCGCTTCGTCGTTCAAATGTCGATACCGACCAGATTATTCCTGCTGTATATCTCAAGCGAGTAACTCGTAGCGGTTTTGAAGATGGCCTCTTCTCCGCTTGGCGCAATGATCCAGAGTTCGTTCTCAATCAAGAGGCTTATAAGGGTGGAACAGTTCTTGTTGCCGGTCCCGACTTTGGAACTGGCTCCTCTCGCGAGCACGCCGTCTGGGCGCTACAGAATTATGGCTTTAAGGCAGTAATCTCAAGTCGCTTCGCTGACATCTTCCGTGGCAATTCACTTAAGGGTGGGCTATTGACGGTGATTATTCCGCAGGAGGAAATTGAGAAGCTCTGGGCGAAGATTGAGGCAGAGCCAACTACCGCCATTACCGTAGATCTCGATTCTCGAACCGTCTCTTATGGAGATACCAAACTCAACTTCGAACTTGATGATTACACACGTTGGCGTTTGATGGAGGGGCTCGATGACATCGGACTTACCCTCGCCCAAGAGGCGTCAATTAACGCTTTTGAGGCAACTCGCACACCGCTCAAGCCAACAACTCTTCCTATCCGTAGCTAAAGTGAGCGTAAATCGCTGATTTTTTTGGCGGGGTTAGTGGTGTATGTAAAACCCTCAAGGTAAGAATGAGAGTTTTTTACGCGTAAATAGTGGGAAAAATGGAAAATAAATTATTGCGACACGCGCAACGCAATAACACTCTCACCCCTTCAATAGGTTTAAGTTTTGCGCAGTTAAGCAAATGCTTAATTATTTACGCGTAAAACTTAGGGGAAATCAATGAATAAGGCCCAGTTCATCGCTGCGTTGGCCCCACACTTCAACGGCAGCAAGAAGGAAGCA
>JBEGTC010000090.1:0-5222 GCA_041179565.1 Actinomycetota bacterium | reverse complement strand
GGAACCTTTGTTCCACCGAGTTCTACTGGAGCATCGAGGCTCCACCATCCCTGATCAACAAATGCCTTATATGACTTCTTAAAACTTTCAGGAAGTTTTACCTCGCCTGTTGCCTTATCGAAAACTGTTCCAATGCGATCTCCATCAACAAAAGATGCTGCGAGATCATTTTCAGTAATTCGTTTGATCTCTTCCAACATTCCCATCGCTGTATCGCGATCGAGGTCGGAATAGTGGGTGCTACCCAAGACCTTGTCGCGACCCAAGAGGTCGAAGAGGCAGAATTCAATGTCACGGAGGTTTGCTGTGTAATGGCTCATGGCGTAATAGTTCTACCGGTCAGTAACTTATGCAAGTGGTGGCTAGCGCCGTGCTACTCAGTGACCGCGATATCCGTGCCCAGATCAACGACAAGCGTGTGGGGGTCGAGCCTTTCGATGAGGCGATGATCCAGCCATCCTCAGTCGATGTCCGACTCGATAAGTTCTTCCGCGTCTTTGAGAACCATAAATATGAGGTGATCGATCCAGCGCTCGAGCAGCCAGAGCTGACTCGCGAGATCATCGCCGAAGATGGCGAGGCCTTTATCTTGCACCCAGGTGAGTTCGTTCTCGCCTCAACCTATGAGGTCATCACTCTCCCCGACGATATCGCCGGTCGCCTTGAAGGTAAATCATCGCTCGGCCGCCTTGGACTGCTGACTCACTCAACTGCCGGCTTTATCGATCCAGGTTTCTCGGGCCACATCACCCTTGAGCTTTCAAATGTCGCCAACCTGCCGGTGAAGTTATACCCAGGTATGAAGATCGGTCAGCTCTGTCTGATTAAACTCTCATCGCCGGCGGAGCATCCATACGGTTCAGCGCAGTATCTCAACCGCTACCAGGGACAGCGTGGGCCTACCCCAAGCCGTTCCTTTATGAACTTCCACCGCAGTACAGTTAAATAACAAACCTGGGGGAATACAACCCAGAGAAAACGGGTTAACTTCACCATGGAACTCTTTATTGCACTCGGCGCAATAGCGCTCATCGCTCTCTTCGTTGTTGCTCAATATAACCGCCTCGTTCGCCTCAATATCACCGTTGATGAGGCATGGGCTCAGATCGAGGTGCAGCTGAAGCGCCGCGCAGATCTCATCCCAAATCTCGTTGAGACAGTCAAGGGCTATGCAAAGCACGAGCAGTCAACTTTCGATGCCGTAGTTGCAGCTCGCGCAAAATCCACAAGCGCATCAACTGTCGGTGAAGTTGCAGCGGCCGATGGCGCGCTCACCAACGCTCTCCGTGGATTGCTTGCAGTTGCTGAGGCATATCCAGATCTCAAGGCATCGACAAACTTTCTCTCACTTCAGGAAGAGCTATCAACTACCGAGAATAAAGTTTCATTTGCTCGCCAGTTCTACAATGACAATGTTCGCCAACTCAATCAAGCAGTTGCAACAGTGCCATCTAAGTTCTTCGCAGGCTTTGCAAAGGTTGGTGCTCGCGATTTCTACGAGGTTGAGAACCCAACTGATCGCAACGTACCAAATGTAAAGTTCTAATTTTCAATTACGAAAAAACTGGAGCTATAGATGGCTAACGGCGCTAACTTCCGCCAGATGCAGAGCGCTAATAAGGGTAAGACTTACTTCTTATTAGCTTCAATGGGCGCACTCACTTGGTTGGTCGCATATTCAGCGCTCACCTACTTTGGGGTCGGCACTGCATCAACAATGGTGCCTATTGCAATTGGTTTTGCGCTCATTGGCGTCTGGGGCTCTTACTACGGCTCCGACAAGTTAGTTCTCACAATGACCGGCGCAAAGTTGATTACCCGTGAAGATGCGCCAGAACTCTTCAATGTGATTGAAGAGGTAGTCATTGCATCAGGGTTACCTATGCCGAAGGTAGCAATAGTTGAAGATAGCGCCCCTAACGCATTTGCAACCGGCCGCAATCCAGAGCATGCGCTGATTGCATTTACCACTCGTATTCTCGAGGTAATGGATCGCGACGAGCTGCAGGGAGTTATCGCCCACGAGATGAGCCACGTTGCCAATCGCGACACCTTAGTCTCGGCAGTTGCAGCGACCACAGCCGGAGCCATCGCAATCTTGTCCGACTTCCTCACCCGCATGATGTGGTTCGGTGGTGGTCGCGATCGCCGTGACGGTAACTCCAACCCAATTGCGCTCGTTCTATCGCTGGCAATTTTGATCATGGCACCGATTGCTGCGATGTTATTGAAATCAGCTATCTCACGTAAGCGTGAATCTCTCGCCGATGCAACTGCCGTCTCTTTTACGCGTAACCCAGCCGGTCTTCGGAAAGCGCTAGAAGTTCTTGCAGCCGATTCAACGGTAGTTCGTCAGAAATCTAATGCCGTTGCTCATATCTGGATCGAATCACCGCTCGATGGCAGGTCGGTCTCAAAGATGTTTAGTACTCATCCACCAATTGAAGAGCGAATCGCAGCTCTACGTGCGATGGAGTCGCTCGGGCCAACCGTTTAATTAACGGGGAAGAACAAGGTAAAGGTCGCGCCCTTTCCGAGCTCGGAAACCACAGTGACAGAGCCACCATGGGCCTTCATCACCGCGTCGACAATCGAGAGGCCAAGTCCGCTTCCCTCACCATCGATTCGAACACGCGATGGATCGGCGCGATAGAAACGTTCAAAGATTCGTGACTGATCTTCAGCTGAGAGACCAGGACCGTTATCGCTTACCGAAATCTCAATTCCATCTGCGCTTTGCTTGAGCGCGACAGTTATCTCGGTTCCCGCAGGTGTATGTACTCGAGCATTGGCTAGCAAATTGGCAACGACTTGATGGATACGAGCCTCATCACCGAGGGCGAAGAACTCTTCGCCAGAGGGCGTGAAATGTACCGGATGGTGCGGTCCGGCAGCGCGCGCAGATGCCACTGCAGATTCAACTATGTCGGCGAGATTAACCGGCTTTGACTCCATCTCGCGTGATTGATCAAGGCGGGCAAGTAATAGGAGGTCTTCTACGAGCGAACCCATCCGCTTGGATTCACCTTCAATTCGAGCGAGTAGCTCTTTCGTCTCTGCCTCAGTGGTGACTGCGCCTTGACGGTAGAGCTCAGAGAATCCCCGAATCGCTGTGAGCGGCGTACGGAGTTCATGTGAGGCATCGGCGACAAAGCGGCGGAGTTTATTCTCGCTCTCAGTTCGAGCAGCAAATGAAGTTTCGATACGCGAGAGCATTGTGTTGAGTGAGCTGACTAAACGTCCTACCTCTGTATGTGGATTCGCCTCAGGCATACGAGCCGAGAGATTTCCCACTGCAAATTGCCCTGCTGTTGTCTCAACATCTTGAAGTGGCCGCATACCGACCTTGATTACAAGGCGAGAAGCAAGTCCAATGAGCGTCAGAAGTATGAGTCCAATCAGGAAGAAGAAGAAGCCTAACTTTCCTATGGTGCGATCCAGATCGCGAAGTGAGCGAGCGGCAAGTACCGATCCATCATTATTGGGAAGAGCAACAGCAACTGCGCGAAACTTCTCCCGTCCGCCACCAATCGTAAATGCCTCACCACTATGTTCCTGGATCTCTTCTACATCTATATCACTCAAAAAGTCAGCGATTGGCGCTGTATTTAAGTCACCACCAATCTCGCCTGTCACCGCACCATTTGCGTCAAGAACAGTAACTGAAGTTGCAGTTGGTATTCGTGAGAGCGGCGTTCGGGGACGTGGAGCTGCTGTTGCGCGAGGATGATCGTCGCCATGCCGTTCATACTCGTCATCTTCATTACGTGCGATACCCGCCTCTGCAATTCGTGGCACTGCGCTCTGTGAAAGTGAGATGAGCTCTTGATCAATCTCTTGCAGGAGATAGTTCTTGAGCGCCTGCTGCGCCACAAAGCTAGAGAGGATAAAGCCAGCGGCAGAGAGAATGACAATTCCGAGGATCAAACGGCTACGAAGGCTCCAGGTGCGTAATGGGCTCATGGGATTTACTTCGCTGGCGCAATTCGTAGTCGGTAGCCAACGCCACGTACGGTATGAATGAGCGCGGGCTCGTAGATATCAATCTTCTTACGTAGATACGAAATATAGGTTTCAACGATTCCGGCATCACCATTAAAGTCATAATCCCAGACATGATCGAGAATCTGCGCTTTCGAGATAACTCGATCCGCATTGATCATGAGATAACGGAGCAGAGTAAATTCAGTAGGAGAGAGTTCTATTAAATCTCCAGCGCGACGAACCTCATGAGTTGCCTCATTGAGCTCAAGATCTGCAAATGAGATTTTCTCGTCATCTACCGCTTGTTCGACGACACCGATACGTCGAAGGAGCGCATTGAGTCGGGCCTCGACCTCATCCAAGCTAAAAGGCTTGGTCATATAGTCATCGCCGCCGATAGTTAAACCTTGGACCTTATCTTTCATCTCATCTTTAGCGGTGAGAAAGAGAACGCCAACTTCAATACCTTCGTTACGTATTCGGCGACAGACCTCAAAGCCGTCGAGATCGGGGAGCATGACATCGAGAACAATTGCATGTGGTTTAAATTCTTCAGCGGCGATGAGAGCTTCGCTGCCGGTAGCTGATGTGCGCACCTCAAAGTTCTTAAACTTTAAACTGCTCGCAATCAGGTCACGAATATTCGCCTCATCATCGACGATGAGGATGCGCTTGCCATTGCTCTCTTTAGCCATGGCTCAATCTTGGTGGGCGAACCTGTGCCTTTGCTGAGAATCAGGCGAGAGCGGCGCACGATTCCATCGCACCTTAATTACATGGGTGTAATTCATCCACAGGCTCAATCCACAGTGTGGAGGAGCCCCTTTCGCAGCAAAAGCTAGAGGGAACCTTAGGACGGGGGCTGAAATCTCGGGATTTCAACCGTGCAGGGCTTTTGACGGTATTTACAGGAGCGATTTACCACTAGGATAATCGCCTAGCCCGAGCTAATCGGGCACAGAAGGCCGCTAGAGCCACTTTCGCTCTCGGCAATCTCGATCGACAGGAGCGCCAATGGCGGAGAAGAAGCAGGGCTACGACGCCTCTTCCATCACCGTCCTTGAAGGGTTAGAAGCGGTCCGCAAGCGGCCAGGTATGTATATCGGCTCGACCGGCGAACGCGGCCTCCACCACCTCGTCTATGAAATCGTCGATAACGCAGTCGATGAGGCGCTCGCTGGCTACTGCACCGAGATCCAAGTGACTTTGATGCGCGATGGATCGCTCCAGGTAATCGA
>JBEGTC010000089.1:0-4864 GCA_041179565.1 Actinomycetota bacterium | reverse complement strand
TCGTGAATTACCGCATTGGTGGAGACGCCATTGCCGCCATGTGGGCCCGGAACGCCCTTGGTGTTCGAGAATCTGCCACCTGCTTCGGTCACAATCAGATCGAGCGCTGCCATATCCCAGAGCGCGAGCTCAGGTTCAATTGCAGCTTCGAGCGCTCCTTCGGCAACCAACATATGTGACCAGAAATCGCCATAGCCGCGAGTACGCCAAGCGCTGGCAAGGAGTGCGCGGAATGGTTCGAGCATCTGACCCCAACCAGAGAAATCAGAGTAGGAGATTGATGCATCTTCAATTTTAGAGATTTGTGAGACATGGATTCGCTTTGTTGTCTCACGATTGAGGGTGACAAATGCACCGCCGCCGAGGTGCGCAGACCATCTGCGGAAGAGAGCTGGTGCGCTCACAACACTAACAATGGTTCGCTGTGATCCATCGGGGAGCCGTTCTACCAACCCAATAAGTGTTGCCCAGGTAGGAACTCCTCGTAGGAAATTCTTAGTGCCATCGATTGGGTCGATCACCCAGTAGCGGTTCTTCTCTAGACCTTCATTGCCAAACTCTTCACCAACGATTCCATCGTCGGGGCGATGTGCATGTAGGAGTGCGCGGATTGCTTCCTCCGCAGATTTATCAGCGTCGGTGACTGGTGTGTTATCTGGCTTGGTGCTGATGGCGAGATCAATCGCTTGATAGCGCTTTAAGGTAATTGCATCAGCGGCATCAGCGAGGCGATGCGCGAGGGTGAGATCTTCTCCGATGCTCTGGCTACTGCTCATGGGGAGATTCTACGTAACTCTTTACATCTAAGAGCGACCGTAAACTCTCCAAGCGCAATTGACGCTCACCACTATGTTCTGGGTCACTCACAACCCATTGGTTGAGAGCGCAAGACTCTTCAGCGTGCGAACAGTGGGAGAGACAATTTTTTGCTACCTCAGCTAAATCTGGAAAAGCCTCGACGATTTCACGCGGATCGCGGTGTGCCAAGCCGAAGGCGCGAATTCCTGGGGTATCGATAATCCAACCGCCTTCGGGAAGGGCAAGTGCGATTGCGCTCGATGAGGTGTGGCGACCTCGGCCGGTTACATCATTTACGTCGCCGGTGAGGCGATCAGCTTCGGGGACTAGGTCATTGATGAGCGTTGATTTACCAACGCCAGAGTGGCCCACCAAAACCGAGACTTTATCTTTTAAGACTGCTGCAATCTGCGCAACTTGCGCTGGTCGATCTTGAACTTTTGAAGATGTGGTCATGATGTCGACTCCGAGCGCTGCATACCGCTCCATAAATTCAGGAATAGGCGCTACATCTATCTTAGTTACGACAATGATTGGATGGATCTTCTCGATAAATGCACTGACCAAGAAGCGATCAATCAAACCGCGGCGCGGTTCTGGGTTTGCTGCGGCAACCACAATAAGTAGCTGATCGATATTTGCAACGATAGTGCGCTCGAGCTTTGCCGCATCATCAACGGTACGACTCAGCGAATTAGCGCGTTCATTTACCTTGACGATTCGCGCAAGCGTTCCTTCAGCCCCCGAAGTATCGCCAACAATCTCAACAGAATCTCCAACTACAACTGACTTCGGACCTAGTTCGCGCGCCTTCATCGCTACAACTAACTGTCCTTGATGTGGGCCATCTTCAATGACACAACCGCTACGGCCACGATCAACCGAGATTACGAGCGCGGTCTGCGAACCATCATGGGATGGGCGATCCTTGCTTCGGCGACGAGTCGTGCGTGATGGCCGGATACGTACATCAGATTCATCGTATTCGCGCGGCGTCATTGGCTCACCATCGAATCAGCTTCTACTCATCATTACTTGAGGAGGCTACTCCAGAGCCCAGGAAAATCGGTGAGCGTCTTTCGTGTGGTGGCGATATTCTCAACTTCAATGCCATCTACGACAAGGCCAATGACTGCACCTGCGGTAGCTAATCGGTGATCCTCATAGGTATGGAATACACCTTTATGGAGCGGTGCCGGTGTGATGTGTAGTGCAGTCTCTTCTTCTACGACTGCACCACCAAGTCCGTTGATTTCAGTGGTGAGAGCGGCCAAACGATCAGTCTCATGAAGGCGGAGGTGGCCGATACCTCGCAGATGCGATGGTGAATCTGCAAGCGCGGCAAGAGCTGCGATAGATGGGGTCAATTCGCCGACATCATGGAGATCGATATCGATTCCGTGGATAGATTCTCCGCCGGTCACTTTCAATCCGCCTTCGACAAATTCAACGCGGGCACCCATAGTGGTAAAGATTTCGCGAAGTTGATCACCCGGTTGCGTAGTAGCGCGCGGCCAATCCGCGATAGTTATTGAGCCACCACAGACCATCGCTAGTGAGATAAACGGTGCAGCGTTAGAGAGATCTGGTTCGATTACTAGATCAACGCCATGGAGCGTCCCCGGCTCTACGCGCCACGTGTTATTTGCCGAATCAACGGTGACTTGCGCGCCGAAATCACGGAGCATTTGCACAGTCATCTCGATATGGGGCATGGAGGGCAAGCTCTTGCCAGAGTGTTTTACCGTAATGCCATCTCGCATACTCGGTGCAACGAGAAGAAGCGCTGAGAGAAATTGGCTCGATGCGCTGGCATCGATAGTGAGTTCGCCACCTGGAATTGCGCCACGTGATTTCATAATCATTGGAAGTGAGTAACGACCTTCATGTTCAATCTCGATTCCAAGATCTTCGAGCGCCTTAATTACTGGGCCAAGTGGTCGCTCATAGCTGCGTGGATCGCCATCAAATTCGATATCACCGTGGGCCAGCGCCGCAAGTGGTGGCAGGAAGCGCATTACCGTGCCAGCATTTCCAACATCTATTCGAGCAGGACCTGTGAGCTTTGCAGGGGTAATTCTCCAGAAGTCGCCTTGCGCATCGCTGCCGTTTTCAATACCAACGCCCATCGCCTGTAGGCCAGCAGACATCAACTCAGAATCACGGGAGACGAGTGGGCGGCGAAGAGTGGATGGTGTTTGCGCCTGCGCTGCAAGAATGAGCGCTCGGTTTGTCACGGATTTCGAACCAGGAATTGTCACAACTGCATCGACTGGAACTTTCCCGCGAAATGGCGCCGGCCAGAGCGGGTGAGCAGATGTCATGGGCTAATCGTACCTCGCTAGAATCGCGACATGTGCGGCAGATATGCGATGGCTCAGAGCCAAGAGGAGATTGTCGCCTTCTTTGACCTCAAAAGTAACGATAACAATCCGACGCTGCCACTTAATTGGAATATCGCACCAACAAGCGAGATCTATATTGTCAAAGATAGCGCTGAGAACGCGAGCGATTCAGAAAACTCAACATCTCGTCACTTGGATATCGCATCATGGGGATTGATTGCGCCATGGCAGAAGAACACAGTCGAAGCGCGTGCGGGTCAATCACATGCCATTAATGCGCGGAGCGAATCTATACATGAGAAGCCAACTTTTAGAGATGCCTTTCGAACATCTCGTTGTTTAATTCCGGCAACTGGATACTACGAATGGGCGACCTCACTTGGTAAATATCCGCCGAAGCAACCTTTCTATATCACCAGCAGCGATGGTGCGCCGCTCTCGATTGCCGGCATCTGTAGCACTTGGCGAAATGAGAGAGGCGAGTTGATTCAGAGCGCCTCGATTATCACTCGAGAAGCGGTAGCGGAGTTGGCGACAATTCATAGTCGGATGCCGGTCTTTATGGCGCGCGATCGATGGGATCAATGGCTCAATCCACGCAATCGCGATATTGCGCAGCTGCAAGCGTTGATGAGCCACCCTGAGCCAGCGGCAGGTTTGGTAAGTCGCCCGGTAGCCCCGCGCGTCAATCTCGTCGCCAATAACGGCCCAGAACTTCTTGCGCCATTCGATCTCGGAGAGCCGCAGACCCTCTTCTAAGGTGAGAAGGGCGATTGCCCGCGCTAGGATGGAAGTAATGACATCGAAGGATTTAGTACTAGAGAGCGCGGCCGATCGCACCATTCGGTTCGAGCGCGATGCTCTCGCCTTCACAGATCAACTCTATGCAGCAGCGCTTCGCTATACAAAGAATCCAGAAGATGCGCGCGATTTAGTGCAAGACACATACCTCAAAGCTTTTACCTCCTTCCATCAATTTGAAGAGGGCACCAACCTGCGCGCTTGGCTCTATCGCGTCTTAACAACAACTTTTATCAATACTTATCGTAAAGATCAGCGCCGCCCTCAGATCTCCCAAGGTGAGCTCGAAGATTGGCAGGTCGCCGAAGCGCAATCACATACGAGCGATCTCGGAAAGTCAGCTGAAGTTGAGGCGCTCGAGAATCTCCCAGATAGCGACATTAAGCGCGCGCTACAAGAGATTCCAGAAGAGTTTCGGATGGTTGTCTATCTCGCAGATGTAGAAGGCTTCTCGTATAAAGAGATCGCTGAGATTGTGGGAGTACCAGGTGGCACAGTGATGTCACGACTTCATCGTGGTCGCAAGCAACTTCGAGAAAAGCTCGCGAACTATGCCAAGGAGCTCGGCTACACAGTTGAGACCGCTAAGAAGAAAGAGGCGGAGGGCGAGCGATGAGTTACATTGAGATTCATTGTGGCGATGTCCTCTCGTCGGTCATCTTTATTATTGAGGGCGAGCTCGATCAGTTGCCGCAGCGCTCTGCAATTGAAGAGCACATCAACGCATGTCTGCCATGCACTGAAGAGATTGCCCATGAGCGCGCGATGCATGATCTACTGCAAGCAACGCTTCGACGTAGCTGTAACGAATCTGCACCGCATGATCTCCATGAAGAAATTCGCCGCAATTTACGCGCGCAGATGGCCGGTGGCACCGAAGTTGTAACGCAATTTAGTATGACCGAGATTTCAATTGAGAT
>JBEGTC010000088.1:0-5014 GCA_041179565.1 Actinomycetota bacterium | reverse complement strand
GGACCAACACCCAAGATATTTAAATCAATTACTACCCCAGTTAATTGATCTGCGTAGCGCTTAACAGCATCTTCTATCGTTGCTGGACTATCGGGTGAGAGAGCTTCATGAAGAACGATGTTTTTATTGGTGACCCCAATGTGTAAAGGGTGAGCATTTCTCTCATTGCTATCTGCTTCGACAAAACGCTCGTCGCTCCACCAAATGTGGAGGCCTTGATACATCTCAGGCGCACTATTCCAAACCCCGCGAAGATGCTCTGATATTGCCACCCCAAGCGTTCCGCCGGTAAGGGATAGATGAAAAACTCCGTTGGCGAGCAGACCGTTCTCAATGGCCAGGAGAGTCTGTGCGGCAACCTCTTCAATCAGCTCTTGACTATCGGCATAGAGCGTGAGGTCAAGTTCGCCCTCAATGTCGCCAACGATTTCATCAAAGTCATCGCTCATGTGGCTCACTTTACTTTATCTAGGTGATAAGCGAGCCCAAGAAACTAATCTAGATAAGAAAGGCAGCTTTGCCTTTCTCGACCGCATCATTTCGGCCATCGGCACCAAGTTTGCGATAGAGATTCTTGAGGTGGGTTTTCATGGTGTTTTGAGAGATATGGAGCTCGGCTGCAATCAAAGTCAAAGTGCGCCCTGTCGAAAGCTGACGAAGGATTTCTAACTCTCTCTTCGTTAGCGATGTCTGATCAGATTTCATAAATTCACCTCGTTCTCGGATTCTCTCTGCCATAGCTGATGCCAACTCTTCGTTATAAACCGTTGGGTGTTGATTTGCGATGCGGATGATGAGATTTCCCATCTCATCGGATTGACGGAGAAATGTCTCTCTCGAACCGACCTCGGCGCCTATTTTCAGCGCCTTCTCCATCGCCGGAAGGGCGATGCTCTCGCTATCGATATTGAGGGATGCTTCGGTGAGGTACTTCCACATTTGCTCGCGCGGTGTCTTCTCCGGAAGATTCTTTGCATTCTCATTAATTATCTTCCGCCCAAAGTGCTCATCTACAAACATTTGATATACCTGGGTATCTCTCGTCTTAGGCAAGCGACTTAGTAAAATCTCCAATCGATCGAAATCATTTAATTTGCGGCGCACTACAAGTTCGTTAAGGTCAATGATCATTGATAACTGGCTTGGAAGTTCTGCGGACTTGAGAAAATCTCGTGATCGTTTAACTCGCTCTTGAGCTTCTTTGTAATTGCCTAAGTAGGTAAGGATTTGAATTACATGATAATCAGCAGCAAAGTACCAATGCCACTGCTTCCATTGATAAGCATTTTCACGTAACTGCTCAAGCAGAGCTAGCGCTTGGGTTATCTTGGAGAATTCCAAATTTGTTCTAGCTAGAACATTGAGAACTTCTAGCGCACCATGGTTACCGACAAATCCGAAGCGCTGATACTGCGAGAGTGCAACGGTAGCTAGTTCATGGCTTCTTCTAAACTCACCGCGCTGCTGGAGATGGATTGCCTCCATGCCAAGAAGGAATGTATGTGATGTATCGAGAGAAGTCTCCTTGCCAAGCTTTTGTGCAAGTAGAAATGCTTCTTCAACGCCCTCTGGATCGCTGAGGATAAAGCGTTTGGTGACCAGCAACCTAAGGAGGTTGATCTGATCGTCGACACCTAAGTAGCAGTGAGGCGTTCCGATCTGGAGCTCGCTTATTGTCGATTCAAGCTCCTCGTATCGCCACTGTGCAAGAAGCAGGTAACAAGAAGCTCCGAGCGCGAATTGTTTAAAGAACGGTGCGCCTTCCGAGCGTTCGGCAAGGCGATTTATCTTATTTATCTCGAGTTGAGCGCTAGTAAAATCGAGGTCGGCAAGATATCCGGTGGCAAGTACAGTTGCCCGCTTTAACTCGCCATCGACTTGAGAAGTGTCAAGATGATGTGCCCAACGGATAAGTTCACCGCCTTTGCCTTGCGCTTGCTTCATACGTGCGGCATTTGGAAAGAGCTGGCTAATCTTCTCTTCATCGCCAGCTTCAAAAGCCTGAATAATGGCGTCGCTTACACGTCCGCGTCGTTCAAAGTATTCAATGAGCTTCTGGTGTAACTCAGCCTTTAGATTTCCACGTTTGCGCAGATTCTCCAAGAAGATTTCTCGCACCATAGGTGAGAATGTATATCCGACGCTAGATACTCTAGAGAGAGTAAAAATCTCACCCTTATGTGCAATGGAATTAATTAAATTCACAGAACTTTCGTCACCCAGAATCACCTTGGCTTCGTCTAAAGTAAAACTTTCCAAGATAGATAATTTTTCACATACGGTCGCGATAGTTGGATCGAGATTATCAATAACCATCAATGCAAGTTCGCGCAAAGGGTGAGTTGTTGAACTCATTAATTGAGCGAGGTCAACTCCCTCAGTGTGGCTCTTTAGATTCTCAAGAATGAGTGAGGTTGCCGCTGGCCAACCATGTGCAGCTTGTAGCATCGTTCGAGACTCATGATTGAGATTAATGCCATGGTTAGATGCAATTAACTCAATCTCTTCGTCATTGAATCTTAACTCTTGAGTAGCCAACACTTTGATTGGTCCTCGCGACGCACATATTGAGTAGATCTCATCAATGGCTTCGCGTCGAATCGCCACAAAGTGAATATTGTTCGGAAAATTTTCGATGAGTTGTGTTTCGATTTTTACATCTTTCGCATCTTCAACTCTCAGATTATCGAGAACAAATACATACTCTCGACCGGTCTGCAGAAGATCATTTCCCCAGCGACGAACAACTTCGGTTGGACGGATCGGTTGATCTTGCTCAAACCATGGAGCAAATCCTGGAACCACCTGTCTCGTAGCCAGAATCATCATCGCCGACATTTCATTAAGGGTGTCGCTATTGGTCACAGTCATCCAGATAACTGGCGTGCTCTGATTCTGTGCCCATTCGGCGACGAGCGAGGTTTTGCCATATCCATCGGGGGCGATAACAAAGGTTGTTCCAGCTCCTTGATTTGCAATAAGCGGAAAGAGTCGTCTGCGAGAGAGGTAGTCGACCGGCAGGGGCGGGATGAGGGTGCGCGAGAGCGTCACCCCTAAATTCTTATCACCCGGCATGGGTGAAGCGTCTCTTAGGTGAAGGGGAAAGAGAAGGACATCTCACCCCTTTACGGGTGAGAAATCAGGGTGAATTAGCGAGCGGCGTCGAAAGCCTCGGCGAGAACGCCGAGCGCATCCTTAAGGAGCTCATCTGTGATCACGAGCGGTGGTAAGAAACGGATGACGTTGCCATAGGAGCCAGCGGTCAAGATGAGTACGCCTTTGCTCTGGCAGTACTTGATGACTTTTGCCATCAACTCTGGATTTGGATCCTTAGTGCCCGCCTTTACCAACTCGATTGCAACCATGGCGCCACGGCCGCGGATATCGCCAATCTCCGGATGCTTTGCTGCAATCTCGCGGAGTGAGGTGAAGAGAATCTCACCGAGATGGCGAGCGCGCTCTACCAACTTCTCGCTCTCGATAATCTCGATAGCGGCGAGCGCTGCTGCACATGCAATTGGATTTCCACCGTAAGTGCCGCCGAGGCCACCAACATGTGATGAATCCATGATCTCAGCACGAGCGGTAACTGCTGCAAGTGGCAGACCGCCAGCGATTCCCTTTGCGGTAACGATCATGTCGGGTTCGACGTTCTCGTTATTTACTGCAAACCAATCTCCAGTACGCGCAAAACCGGCTTGCACCTCATCTGCGATAAAGACAATCTTGTTCTCAGTCGCGAACTTCTGCAACCCTGGAAGGAATCCCTTAGGTGGCACGATAAATCCACCTTCTCCGAGAATTGGCTCAATCAAGATTGCGGCGACGTTATGTGCGCCAATCTCTTTCTCAATCTTGGTGGTTACCATCTTCAACGCATCTTCAGTAATTGTCGCTTGATCACCAAGCCAACGATATGGATATGGCATTGGCATGCGATAAATCTCATTTGCAAAGGGACCGAAGCCCTCCTTGTAAGGAACATTCTTTGCGGTAAGTGCCATAGTCAAATTTGTGCGACCGTGATAAGCATGTTCGAAGACGACCACTGCTGGGCGCTTTGTATAGTGGCGAGCAATCTTGATTGCATTCTCAACCGCTTCCGCACCTGAATTTTGCAGAATTGACTTCTTCTTAAAGTTGCCAGGTGTGAGTCGATTGAGAGCTTCGCAGACTTCGATATAACCCATATATGGCGCAGTCGTGAAGTTGGTATGCGTGAATGCAGCAACCGCTTCTTGTACGCGCTGAACCACTAATGGCGCAGCGTTACCAACATTGGTTACGCCGATACCAGCACCGAGATCGATGATTCGATTGCCATCGATATCTTCAAGAATCGCATCTGATGCGCGCTTGATGATTACTGGAATTGCGGTACCTAGCCCCCCGGAGACCGCTTCTTTACGGCGCTGCATAGCAGCAGTTGAAAGAGGCCCTGGAATCTCAGTGGCCAAGTGGCGTGATTGTGGGAGCTTTTCGGTCATGGGAGAAGTCTAAGCCCTGATAATTACGATGCCAGCCGAAGGCTAGAATTTCCGCCATGAGTGACCTACGTGACAGCGCACCGTTATTGGATGCCTATCTCTCTTACTTTGAGAGCTCTCGAACACCTTTCACAATCCCAGGTCACAAACAGCGGGCAGCGCGTCTTGATGCCGGGCTCGGAGCAGTAGTTGATAGCGACACTCCTCTCTACGGCGGACTCGATGAAATCAAATTAACAAACCAGACGCTGAAGATGGCAGAGGCGTTAGCTGCTCAGTTGTGGGGCGCAGATTTCGCGCGCTTCTCTACCGGAGGTTCGACCCATGCCAATCAGGCGATCGTTCTGGCCCTTGGCTCTCCCGGAGATAAAGTTGCAGTCTCGCGCACCGCGCATAGATCAATCTTGAGCGCGCTAGTTCTCGCCGGTCTCGAACCAATTTGGATGAGCCCAGAGATTGATAGCGCGACCGGCGTACCAATTGGAATCGGCATTGCAGAGCTCAAACGCGCACTGAAGGAAGAACCG
>JBEGTC010000087.1:0-5019 GCA_041179565.1 Actinomycetota bacterium | reverse complement strand
CCTGACCGAGGTTATGCGCTGAGCATTCGCGGAGTTGCCCGCGAGGTAGCTGCCGCACTCGGTCTGCCATACACCGATCCGGTTGAGGCGCTTCGCGCAGTTAAGTTTGAGAATACCGGTACCGGAGTATCGGCCAAGATTGTCGATAAGGATGCAGCCAATATCTTTTATCTCCGCACTCTTGAGAATTTTGATCAGAGCGCGCAGACTCCGTTGTGGATGCGCCGCCGCATTGAGAAGATGGGGATGCGTTCCATCTCGCTAGTTGTAGATATCACCAACTATGTGATGCTCGAACTCGGCCAACCGCTCCATGCATTTGACGCCGATAAAATTTCCGGTGGCCTCTCGATTAAACGAGCTGGCTCAACGCAGAAATTCACAACGCTCGATGGCCAAGAGCGCACCCTTGATCCAGATGATTTGATGGTTTGGGACGATAAGAAGCCGCTTGCTTTGGCTGGAACTATGGGCGGACTCGAATCTGAAATCACTTCGAGCACCACTCGTATAGCGGTAGAGGCGGTTCGATTTAACCCAGTTGCGATTGCGAAGAACTCTCGTCGCCATAAATTATCTTCTGAAGCCTCTCGCCGACTCGAGCGAAGCGTTGACTCATCGCTGGCAGAATTCTCATCTGCTCGCTTTGTTCAACTACTCACATCGCTCTCGTCGGCGACACATGTAGAGACAGTAGTTGATGGTAAGGCTTGGTATGCGCCGCTAGTCATGGTTGATCCTGCCTATATCGCCGCAACGCTCGGCATTGAAATTTCACCGGCGGAGATCGCTAACCACCTGCGATCAGTTGGATGCGATGTCGACGAGAGTAATTTTGAGGTAGATCCGCCTTCATGGCGCGCTGATCTACTTCAACCAGCTGACTTCGCCGAAGAAGTCGCTCGCATGGTCGGCTACGATCAAATTCCATCTATCTTGCCACCTCGACCAAAGCGCGCCTCGCTGACGCCTACTCAGAAGCGACGTCGAGCAATCGCAACGATGCTGGCTAGCCGAGGTTTCGCCGAAGTTCAAACATTTCCATTTACTAATCAGGCAACTATCGATTCGATGGGATTTGTCGGTGAGCGAGCTGCGACCTACCGGATAGCCAATCCAATGTCGGAAGAGTTTCCGTTGATGCGAGTGCATCTCGTACCGGGCCTGATTGAGGTGGCGCAGCGAAACATCAGTCGCGGCGCTAAAGATTTCGCCATCTTTGAGATGGGTTCCATCTTCCGTAGTTCGCAGGAGTTAGTACCGGCTATCTCACCTGAACTTGGCAAGCGTCCAGATCAATCAGTAATCGAAGCTATTACCGCCAGCGTTCCACCTCAGGCTTTCCATGTTGCAGGCCTATTGATTGGCAAGAATGAGATCTCGGACTGGCAGGGTCCGGCACGTTCTTACACCTGGCAGGATGCGATTGCTTACGCTCAAGATATTCTGCAACTCTGCAATTTAAAGTGGGAGGTTAAGCGCTCAGATTTTGCCCCGTGGCATCCTGGTCGCTGCGCCGAACTACTTGTTGACGGTAAGGCAGTTGCCCATGCTGGCGAGATCCATCCCCGAATCATCGCCGCATACGGACTGCCTGAACGCTCGGTCGCCTTCGCAGTTGGTTTGAGCGCACTTCCTGAAACAGATTTGGTTCGCCCTAATTCGGTTGGAACTATGCCAGCTGCCCTTCAAGATGTCGCGCTGGTCGTGGATTCGACAGTCGCAGCAGGCGATGTCTTGGCTGCGCTTCGCGATGGCGCGGGTGAGCTGCTCGAATCGATCACCCTCTTTGATCGCTACGACAAGATCGGCGATGGGAAGATCTCGCTCGCCTTCTCACTCGTCTTCCGTGCTCAGGACCGCACCCTTACCGGTGCTGAGGTGAGTGAGGCTCGCGAGGCAGCGGTCGCTGAAGCGAGCAAGCGCACGGGAGCAATTCTCCGAACAATATAAGTGCATATTTATGCATTAATCTGCATAAATATGCTATTATCGCGCTATGAAAATCGGAATCATTGGCGGTAGCGGCTACGCCGGCGGCGAACTTCTCCGCTTATTAGCCAACCACCCGCACTTTGAGGTTCTCGCAATCTCGGCCCATTCAAATGCGGGGGAGGCGATTACATCTATCCATCCACAACTTCAAAGTTATGGCGATAGGAAATTTGCTGCATTTTCGCCAGAGTTATTCGCTGAGTGTGACTTAGCATTCCTGGCTCTCCCTCATGGCGAATCCGCAAAGGTGATTGCACAGTTGCCAGAATCGATGAAAAT
The DNA here is from genome assembly GCA_041179565.1 of Actinomycetota bacterium. Lineage (GTDB taxonomy): Bacteria > Actinomycetota > Actinomycetes > Nanopelagicales > Nanopelagicaceae > Planktophila. Next base: position 2,745 of record JBEGTC010000087.1, on the reverse strand, counting down.
CATCGATCTCGGTGCTGACTTTAGATTGAAGTCCGAAGAATCATGGCAGCGCTATTACGGTGGCGACTATGCAGGATCTTGGGTCTACGGCTTGGCAGATATTCCAGGTAAAAGCACTGAAATTTCTTCGACCAATCGAGTTGCCAATCCTGGTTGCTATGCAACTTCGATTACGTTGGGCGCAGCGCCATCAGCACCATTCGCCGATCTCTCTGATCTCGTTGTTGTGGCAGCATCTGGTACGACCGGTGCTGGCCGCTCGGCAAAGATTAACCTCATCGCATCAGAAGTCTCTGGCTCGCTTACCTCTTACAAATTCGGTGGCGTTCATCAACATACGCCAGAGATTGAAGAGGCGCTCTCTGCTATTTCAGGGCAAGCGGTTCGGATCTCATTTACACCAATACTTGCCCCGATGCCCCGAGGAATTCTCTCTACAATCACCGTGAAGCTCACTAAAAATGTATCGCTGGAGGAAGTCCGCTCTACATATGAGGAGTACTTCAAAGATTCTCCGTTCGTCACCTTACTTCCTGAAGGTCAGATGCCGAAGACTGCTTCGGTTTTAGGAAGCAACCATGCACATCTTCAGGTTGCAATCGATAGCCATACATCAAGGTTGGTGGTCTCAGTTGCGATCGATAATCTCGGAAAAGGTGCTGCAGCTCAGGCTATCCATAACGCCAATTTAATTGCAGGAATCCCGGCAACAACTGGTCTTCTCCACGATGGTCTCGGCGCATGAGTAGCCAATTACCAAAGGGTTTTCGCGCTGCTGGAATGCATGCCGGATTGAAGAGCAGCGGAGCCTATGACTTAACGCTCATTGAGAATCAAGGACCACGCTTTGATGCCGCTGCTGTCTATACGACAAATAAGGTAGTCGCAGCGCCGGTGATCTGGTCGCGTGAGGTTACAAAGGGCGAGATCGTACGTGCTGCGATTCTCAACTCAGGCGGAGCAAATGCTTGTACCGGTCCTGAAGGATTTCTTGATACCCACCGCACTGCAGAGAGGGTTGGCGATCTTCTCGAAATCTCAGCTGGTGAAGTTGTGGTCTGCTCTACCGGACTTATTGGCGAACGACTTCCGTTGGAAAAAATTCTTGACGGCGCCACCTCGTTGGCAGCCTCCTTACATGTAGACGCGCTTGAAGATGTTGCTCGCTCAATTATGACCACAGATACCGTGCCAAAGATTGCTGAAATCGAGCGATCTCAAGCTCGTACTGTCGGGGTAGCGAAGGGTGCAGGTATGTTAGCGCCGACTTTGGCAACAATGCTCTCAGTTGTGATGACCGACGCAATCCTTCCGGCTAACGCTCAGGAGATATTTTCACGAGTCTGCGACCGCACCTTTAATCGAATTGACTCTGATGGCTGCATGTCTACAAATGACACAGTTCTTCTGATGGGTTCTGGTGCATCGGGCGCTGAGTTATCTGAGATGGAGATCGAGGCTATTCTCACTGAAATTTGTGGCTCACTCGCAGAGCAATTAATTGAAGATGCCGAAGGCTCGACCAAGACGGTTGCAATCACAGTAGAAGGCGCACGCACTGAATCTGATGCGGTAGAGGTCGCACGTGCTTGCGCGAGAAATAATCTACTTAAATGCGCCATCTTCGGTGGAGATCCCAATTGGGGGCGAGTCTTAGCGGCTGCAGGCACAGCAAACGCTGATATTGATCCGCTGACGATCGATGTTAATCTCAATGGAGTTCAAGTGGCGAAGAACTCTGCGCCATTTGAGGATAAGAGCAAGGTTTCATTCTCGGATCGACTCGTTAATCTCACGATTAATCTCAATCTTGGCTCTGCTGCTGCGACAGTCCGTACCAACGATCTCTCACATGACTATGTGCATGAGAATTCGGCATATTCCACATGAGCGCACCAATTCTTGTAGTTAAATTCGGCGGCCATGCAATGAGCGACAATGATGGCGAATTTGGTCGAAAGCTGGCACGCGCCGTCGCTCAAGGTCTCAAAGTTGTCGTTGTACATGGCGGTGGCCCGCAGATCAACGCTGCTCTCACTGAGGCAGAGATCTCTTCCGAATTTATCGGCGGTTTTCGGGTGACTACGCCTGAGATTTTCGATGTCGTTGAACGGGTACTCTCTAATGAAGTTGGACCACAGTTAGCAACCACCTTGACCGGTTCGGGAGTTGCTGCCCTTTCCATCTCGGGGAGACATTCGGGGACGCTCTTTGGTCAAAGGCAACGCCAGCTCATCAATGGGGAGGCAGCTGAACTTGGCCTGGTTGGTGAGGTTGTTCGCGTCGATACCGCAGCTATTCACCTTCTCCTTGAAAAGAATGTTGTACCGGTAATTTCTCCGATCGCCAATGACTTAGATTCCGAAGCAGGTCTTAACGTCAATGCCGATATTGCCGCTGCCGCAATTGCGGGTGCGTTAGATGCGGAAGAGTTGATCATCATGACCGATGTGCCAGGAATTTATCGAAATTGGCCCGATACCTCTTCGCTCATTGAATCGATTACCGCAGTTGAGCTTGCTCACATCAAAGGCAGTTTCGCTGAGGGAATGGCGCCAAAAGTTCAGGCATGTCTCGATGCAATCGAAGCTGGCGCTCAAGCAGTACGAATCATCGACGGTCGAGATCCGGAGGCGTTTGCAAAGGCGCTTTCGCACAATGGAGGAACGGTGGTTACAAGATGAAGAGATGGAGCCAGTCGCTTCAATCAAACTATGGAGCTCCATCGTTGGAGCTCATCTCGGG
>JBEGTC010000086.1:0-5049 GCA_041179565.1 Actinomycetota bacterium | reverse complement strand
ACTGATGCGATCATTGGCTATCACAATGATGCTCCACCAATGACAACAGAGAAGTTATTTTCAGCAGTAGCCGCCACGTCAAGTTCAACTTCACCAGAGCTCTGGAGCCATCCAACTTTAGATCTCTTCAACTTTCCCGAGAGAGTTATTCCTCCGCAGAAAGCTCTTCTGTATTCACAGCCATCAACTTTCGGCGAGAGTTTTGAAGGAGATGACCTTCCACGCCCAACCTCTGCCCAAGACCTGCCACCGCTTGAACAATGGATTACGAGCTTTATCGCAAGTTTTCTTGAGATAGCTGCCGGGCGCAGGCAACCTGCGCAACTTCACGCCCGATGCCACCGAGTGATATTCGCAGACTTGTTTGCATTTGTTGGCAGTACTACAGATATTGGTCGAGTAAGAAAGATTCACATAACTCAACCGCTCGATGGAATTTGTGAAGCCGTTGCAACCGTCAGGTTTGGTGATCGGATAAGGAGTATCTGCCTTCGAACTGAAGGTGTTGATGGCAGATGGCTCTGTACAGCGCTAGAACTTATTTGACTAGAACTTATCTAACCTCATTCAATCTAGCTTTATCTCTACTAGTTAAAGCTAGGCCGCTCCATGGCAACGCTTGTACTTCTTACCGGAACCACATGGGCAAGGGCTATTGCGAGATACATCGCCCGAAGTTACGACGCCATTCTCATCTGCGGCGGTGTATTGGAGTGGGGTTACTTGAGTTGGCTTGCTCTCAACACCTTTTGCTTGGATGCCTGAGCCGTCGCCTTCTACGGTGACTTCAACGTTAAATACCAGACTGCCCAGCTCTTCCTTGATCGCATCCATCATCGCGGCAAAGAGTTCGTATCCTTCACGCTGATATTCGACGAGTGGGTCACGTTGCGCCATCGCTCGCAGCCCGATTCCCTCTTGGAGATAATCCATTTCGTAGAGGTGCTCACGCCATTTGCGGTCAAGGACTGAGAGGAGAACTTTTCGCTCGAGTTCGCGAAGGACTGGCGCTCCGAGCTCTGCCTCTCGAGCTTGATAAGCCTTCTGCGCATCTTCCAGGATTCGAGCCTCTAAGAAATCGGCATCGAGCGCACCAGCGCCGCCAATCTCATTGAGAAGTTCTTCAACGGTAAATGAGATTGGATAAATCAACTTGAGCGCTTTCCAGAGCTCAGCTAAATCCCAATCTTCAGCGAAACCTTCTGAAGTTGCTGCTCGAACATATGCGCTCAAAGTTTCGCCAACAAAGTCCTGTACTTGATCGCCAAGATCTTTGCCTTCTAGAACCAGACGACGTTCGCTATAGATGACCAAGCGCTGGCGATTCATAACATCGTCATACTTAAGAACGTTCTTGCGAATTTCAAAGTTCTGCGCTTCAACTTGTGTCTGAGCTGAACGAATTGCGTTGGAGACCATCTTGGACTCAATTGGCTCGTCTTCAGGTAGGCCTGCAGCGGCTAAGAAGCGTTCAACAAGCGCCGAGTTGAAGCGACGCATGAGTTCATCTTGAAGTGAGAGATAGAAACGTGACTCTCCTGGATCGCCTTGGCGACCTGAACGTCCGCGCAGCTGGTTATCGATTCGACGGGATTCGTGGCGCTCAGTGCCGAGGACGTAGAGACCACCGAGAGCGATGACTTCTTCGTGATCCTTAGCAACTGCAGCTTTCTGCTTGGCTAGCTCTGCTGGCCATGCTGCTTCGTACTCGGCAGCGTTATCTACCGGCGAGATTCCACGGCGTTGAAGTTCGAAGTCGGCCATAAACTCTGGATTACCGCCCAGCATAATGTCAGTACCTCGACCTGCCATATTGGTAGCGACAGTAACGGCTCCCTTAATACCTGCTCGAGCAACGATCATCGCTTCACGTTCGTGATGCTTTGCATTGAGAACCTCGTGTGGGACTCCCGCCTTCTTAAGTAGAGCTGAGAGCTCCTCAGACTTCTCCACTGAGACGGTACCTACTAGAACCGGCTGACCTTTACGGTGGCGTTCTGCAATATCGCGCACTACTGCGTTGAACTTGCCGAGCTCTGACTTATAGACGAGATCTGCTTGATCAATACGTTGCATCTCACGGTTGGTGGGAATAGGTACAACGCCGAGCTTGTAGATCTGGTGGAACTCAGATGCCTCAGTCATCGCCGTACCGGTCATACCTGAAATCTTTTGGTAGAGACGGAAGTAGTTCTGGAGCGTAATTGTCGCCAAGGTCTGGTTTTCATCCTTGATTTCAATCCGCTCTTTAGCTTCTAGCGCCTGGTGGAGACCTTCGCTATAGCGACGACCAGCCAACATACGTCCGGTATGTTCGTCAACGATTAGAAGCTCGCCATTCATGACGACATAATCTTTATCGCGCTTGAAGAGCTCTTTTGCACGAACCGCGTTATTGAGATATCCGATAAGCGTTGTATTGGCAGCCTCATAGAGATTCTCGATCTCCAACAGCTCTTCTACCTTTGTAACGCCCTCTTCGAGAATGCCAATGGTCTTCTTCTTCTCATCCACCTCATAGTGGAGGTCGCGTGTGAGTTTGGTGGCAATATTTGCGAATTCGACATACCACTTAGTCGCCTTATCTGCCGGCCCGCTGATGATGAGAGGTGTACGAGCTTCATCAATCAAAATAGAGTCAACTTCGTCGACTACAGCGAAGAAGTGCTCGCGTTGGACACAGTCATCGAGCGTCCATGCCATATTGTCGCGGAGATAATCGAAGCCAAATTCATTATTCGTTCCATATGTAATATCGCAACCATATGCAGCGCGACGTTCTGCAGGCGACATGCTGTTGAGAATAACTCCAACGCTCAAACCTAGGAATCGGTGGATACGACCCATCCACTCACTATCGCGCTCGGCGAGATAATCGTTGGTTGTTACAACATGCACGCCTTTGCCAGCGAGAGCATTGAGATATGACGGCAGAGTTGCAACGAGGGTCTTTCCTTCACCAGTACGCATCTCCGCAATGTTGCCAAGATGGAGAGCAGCTCCACCCATCAATTGAACGTCATAATGGCGCTGGCCGAGAGTTCGCTTCGCCGCTTCACGAACTACTGCAAATGCTTCAGGGAGAAGATCATCGAGGGTCTGGCCATCGGCCAACCGCTTCTTAAACTCAACTGTCTTGCCACGCAGTTGCTCATCGGTGAGCGGCACAATTGCGGCCTCAAAGCTATTGACCTTATCGACCAACTTGCTTAAATCACGAAGGATCTTGCCTTCGCCGGCGCGCATGATGCGATCGAGCACTTTTGACATTGAGGGTACCTTTCAGCGGGAGCCGTGAATTCGACCCACCATCTAATCGCTTAATCTTACTGGCTGCGCTATGGCCGCAGTTACTGCTCCAATCACCTGAAAACCGGCTGAAGAGAGCGCATCAGCCGCTGCTAGCAGGGTAGCTCCGGTCGTAACCAGGTCATCGACTAGCAGGGCCCGTGCCCCTCTCTGGGCGCCTTCCTTTACAACAAAGGCGCCGCTGAGATTATTCCAACGTTCGCTCTGATTGAGACCGGTTTGATCTCGAATTTTGCGACTATGACTCAATGGCTCTGCAATTGGAATCCCGAGTTCAGTTGAGCCCTGGACCGTCACAGCATGTATGAATTGCCGACCACGTTTTCGTTGCGCACTCTTTCGAGATGGGATTGGGATAAGCAGATCGATCGGCTCTCTCGTGGCGAAATCTCTAATTGCACCTGCTATCGCAGAGCTGATTAATTTATCGGCTTCTGCGACACTCGATTCTTTCGCGGCAAGGAGAACTCGTTGAGCTACCGGTGAATACATCACCGATGATGTCACTTGCAATACTTTATGATCTATTGAGCGAAATGTAGTTCGATAGAGATTTACATTCCAGGTCTTCCGACAATTCATGCAAAGTGAATCTCCCAGAGCACCGCACGATATACACCTGACGGGAAAGAGGATTTGCAATAGAGATGGGATGAGATCCATCTCAGAATTGTCTCGTTAATGCTGTGAAGATTTACAGATAGAAAGTCTCTTCGTGGAAATCATCTGGCATCGGTTTAAGTGGCCGACTACTTATCTGCTCCCCCGCAATCCGAGGCAGGGTTAGTACAAAGTTCGCTCCCTTACCTGGGCGACCCCAAGCATCGAGCTCTCCATTATGAAGGCGCGCATCTTCAAGTGCGATAGATAGACCGAGGCCGGTACCGCCACGAACACGTGCGCGAGAAGGATCTGCTCGCCAGAAGCGATCAAATACTCGGATGAGTGAAGACTCATCGAGACCTGTGCCGTGATCTCTTACCGCGACTGCAACTTCCGATTCAGTGGATGCCATGCGAATCTCGATTGGGGTTCCTTCACAGTGATCGAGGGCATTGGAGAGGAGATTTCGCATAATCCGCTCCACACGTCGCATATCTGCCTTGATTTGAATTACAGGATTATCGGTTCGAGTCGAAACCCCTGATGTTTTCTCGTCGCTATCGATTCCAAGATCGGCTACACAGCGTTTCACCAGGGCAACGAGATCAAATTCAACTGGTTCGAGGACTGCCACCTCGGCATCGAAGCGACTTACCTCGAGCAAATCCTGTAATAAGCGTTCAAATCGATCGAGTTGGGCAACCAATAACTCAGCGCTTCGTGCAACCGGAGGCTCAAATGCAGTTCGATGGTTATAGATAATCTCTGATGCCATGCGAAGTGTGGTTAGCGGTGTTCGAAGTTCGTGGGAGACATCAGATACGAATCGTTGCTGTACCCGTGAGAGATTCTCTAATCTCGAGATCTGTTGCTCGATTGATGCGGCCATATCATTGAAGGAGAGAGCGAGAGTTGCCAGCTCATCTTTTGAAGTCACAGGAAGGCGAAGATCAAAATCCCCTTGCGTGAATTGCGAGGCGACTGAGGCAGCCTCTCGAACCGGCCTAACTACTTGTCGGATTACAAGCCAGGTGATGAGTGCGATGAGGAAGATAAGACGGATGGACGTCGCTGACGCGGAAGGATACGCAACAGTGAGCCCTTGGCGCTGGAGCCGAATCCTGCTGATCGGCCTCG
>JBEGTC010000085.1:0-5095 GCA_041179565.1 Actinomycetota bacterium | reverse complement strand
ATCTTCCATGATCCATCTACTGGTGCATCGAATGACATTGAATAGGCGACAGCCCTAGCCCGTGCCATGGTGACTCAATATGGAATGACAGAGGCAATTGGTGCAATTAAGCTCGGCGGAGACTCAATTCAGCCATTCCTAGGTCGCGAATATGGCCACCAGCGTGACTATTCAGAATCTCTCGCTGCAACTATCGACGCTGAGATTCGCAAGATGATTGAGAATGCCCATCAAGAAGCTTTCGACATCTTGGTTGCAAACCGCGAAACCCTCGATGCAATGGTCGTAGTTCTCCTCGAGAAGGAGACGATCAACAAGGAAGAGATTGCCGAAATCTTCTCAAACGTTGTGATGTGGCCAGAGCGTCCAAAATGGACCGGTTCGCTGACTCGTATCCCATCTGATATTCCACCGGTAGCGCTCACTGAGAAGCTGGCACCAGTAGAGGAGATCTCTGATGAGAGCAAGCCAAAGCGTGCCCGCCGAGTAAAGAAGGCAACCCAAGAGTGAGCGAGATCAACTCTGTCTCAATGGGAGCTGAAGATGGTCGCGCTAGCGCACCATACGATCAAGCCCGTGCAGAGGCGGCAGTTCGCGAGCTCTTACTCGCACTAGGCGAAAATCCAGATCGCGAAGGTCTGCAGGAGACACCTGCTCGCGTCGCTCGCGCCTTTAAAGAGAACTTTGAAGGTCTATGGAAGCGCCCAGAAGATGTACTGACCACTACCTTCGATATCGGCCATGAGGAGCTCGTCATTATTCGCGATATCGAAGTCTTTTCACATTGCGAACACCATCTCACGCCATTCCATGGCGTTGCCCACGTTGGTTATATTCCAAGCGGGAAAATTACCGGCCTATCAAAGGTCGCACGATTAGTAGATCTCTATGCGCGCCGTCCGCAAGTACAAGAACGCCTCACCACACAGATTGCCGACGCTATGGTGGAAATCTTGAAGCCGATGGGCGTCATTGTAATTATTGATTGCGAACACCTCTGTATGTCAATGCGCGGCGTTCGAAAGTCTCAGGCGCGCACGACAACTTCAGCGGTACGTGGTGTTTTACGCGATCCTGCCACTAGAGCTGAAGCAATTAGTTTGATCACGAATCGATAGCTCATGTTGGTAATGGGCATTCTCAATGTCACGCCAGATTCATTTGCCGATGGCGGGCAACATTTCGCCTTTGAACATGCAGTACATCGTGGCTTAGAGATGATTGACGAGGGTGTCGACATCATTGATATCGGCGGTGAATCTACTCGCCCGGGTGCAGATCGAGTAAGTGCGGAAGAGGAAGAATCTCGAGTTCTTCCGGTTATTCGTGCGCTAGTTGGAAAAGGTCCTCAAATCAGTATCGACACAATGCGCGCTTCAACTGCCCGAAAGGCGGTCGAAGCAGGGGCAACAATTGTCAATGATGTGAGCGGGGGAGCTGCAGATCCTGAGATGTTCGCAACTGTTGCTGCGTTGGGCTGCAAATACACCTTGATGCATTGGCGTGGCCACTCCAAGGATATGAATTCAAAGGCTCAATACGATGATGTTGTTGCTGAGGTCATATCCGAGGTCACAATTCAGCTCGATAAAGCGCTGGCCGCCGGCATTAAACGCGAGAACATCATTCTTGATCCGGGTTTGGGTTTTGCTAAAGATGCCGAACACAACTGGGAGATTCTCAAGCGAATCGATGAGTTTCAAGCCCTTGGCTATCCAGTTCTCATTGGCCACTCGCGTAAACGTTTCTTGGGCGGTGCGACCCCTGATGATCGCGAAGCTAGTACGCAAGAAGTCACTCAATCACTTGTCGGACGCGGTATCTGGGCGATTCGTGTTCATAGCGTTGCCCCACATGTAAAGTTGGTAAGACCATGAGCGATGTAATCTCGATTAAAGGAATTAAAGGCTTTGGCTATCACGGAGTCTTTGACTTTGAGAAGCGCGATGGCCAAGATTTCTATGTTGATCTCGAAATCTCAGTTGATCTTCAGAGCGCAAGTAAGAGTGACAAGTTAGAAGACTCAATCGATTACAGCCTTTTAACCGCTATTGCTCGAGATGCGATAGAGGGAACACCTTTTGATCTCATCGAACGTCTTGCTGGATATATCGCAGATCGAATCAAATCTGACTTTCCAGCAGTAAAGAGCATCGCCGTAACTGTTCATAAGCCATCAGCGCCAGTTAAAGAGTCGGTGACCGATATTTCGGTGACGATAACGCGATGAAGGCAGTTATCGCGCTCGGGGCTAACTTGGGCAATCCACAAGAGCAGATGGAGATTGCAAGCTCCCTCCTTCGCGAAGCGATTGAAATTCAGGCGGTATCTAGCTTCTATCGCACCGCGCCGGTGGGGGGACCTGCCCAGCCGGATTACCTCAACGCAGTTGCAATTGGTGAATCTGAGCTACCGGCGGCAGAGCTGCTCTCGCTATTACATGGAATTGAGAAGACCTTGGGTCGCGAGCGAAACGAGAAGTGGGGGCCGCGAACAATCGATCTCGATCTCATTCAATATGGATCTCTCTTGAGCTATGCCGATGAATTGCTACTGCCGCATCCGCGTGCGCACGAACGGCGATTTGTTCTCGAGCCGTGGTTTGAGATTGAGCCGGATGCAATTCTCCTCACCCACGGCAAAATTAGTGACCTTTTGTCACAACTACCCTAACGCTTTAGACTTAAGCCACCTGCCCGGTACCTGAAAGGACTGGAGCCATGAAGGTCGTAACTACATCGCAAGAGCTTCCCTCTGCCTGCGCATTTGTTCCGACCATGGGCGCGCTCCATGGCGGACATGGATCGCTCTTTAAGTTGGCCGGCCAATATGGTGATGATGTAGTGGCTAGTATTTTTGTAAATCCACTTCAATTCGAGAACTTGGAAGATTTGGAAAAGTATCCGCGAACTCCAGAGCGCGATATTGAATTAGCTGAAGAGTTTGGTGTGACCCATCTATGGTTTCCAACCTATGAAGAGTTATATCCAGCAGGATTCACAGGGCTTACCGCCGGTCCTATCTCAAAACTCTATGAAGGTGCATCACGCCCAGGACACTTCGATGGTGTGGTCACTGTCGTCCGCAGACTCTTTGATCTTGTGAGACCAAAGGTTGCAATCTTTGGCGAGAAGGATTTTCAACAACTCACACTTATTCGTGAAATTGCCGGTGAGGTAGAGATTATTGCTGCCCCAACTGTGCGCGAGAGCGATGGTCTGGCGATGTCGTCACGGAATATTCGACTTACTCCAGAGGGGCGAGTCGCGGCGAAGATAATCTCGAAAGCGCTTCGCGAATCTTCGACAGAAGAACAATTGCGAAGTACTTTGGCGACCGAACCGGCGCTCACCATCGATTATGCAGATTTCATCGATGAGAAGACATTCCTGCCACCCTCAGAAACGACCCAATCTACGCGGGCGATTGTCGCTGGCTGGATTAATGGTGTTCGTTTGCTCGACAATATGCAGATGAATAGCCAGGTGAAGTAATGAAGCTTCTCGCCCCTGCGCCAGGATGGACTGCGACCGCCGATGTGATTGTTGTCGGTTCAGGAATCGCTGGTTTAACGACAGCGTTGCAATGTCGCACCTATGGATTATCGGTCCTACTCGTAACCAAGGCGAAAGTTGATGAAGGTTCGACCAAGTGGGCACAAGGAGGTATCGCTGCTGCGTTAGGTGAGGGAGATACACCTGATCAACATTTGGCAGATACTTTAGAGGCGGGTGTTGGGCTCTGCGATGTAAGCGCCGTTCGAGTGCTTGTAACTGAGGGACCAGAAGCTGTTCGCAAGTTAATCGAGCGCGGTGCCAAATTTGATACTGAAGCATCAGGCGAAATTTCACTTACTCGTGAAGGTGGCCATCACCGTAATCGAATTATCCACGCTGGTGGCGATGCAACTGGTGCAGAAGTTTCGCGTGCGCTGCTGGCTGCCGTGACCCAAGATCCAGAGATTGAAGTTGTCGAGCACGCACTGGTCTTAGATGCGCTTAAAGATGAAGATGGTGAAGTCTGTGGCGTCACCCTCCACGTTATCGGTGCCGGAAGTCGTGATGGAGTAGGTCGCGCACTCGGCAAAGCAGTGGTTCTAGCAACTGGCGGATTAGGTCAAGTATTTGCACAGACGACGAATCCATCGGTCTCTACCGGTGATGGTGTTGCTCTTGCGCTTCGTGCCGGTGCAAAAGTAGCTGATGTGGAGTTCATTCAATTTCACCCCACAGTTCTCTGGCTTGGTGAGAATTCACAGGGGCAGCAACCATTGATTAGTGAAGCAGTCAGAGGCGAAGGCGCTTATCTCCTTGACGATCATGGCAATCGTTTTATGCAAGGCGTTCATCCCTTAGCCGAGTTGGCACCGCGCGATGTCGTTGCGATAGCAAGTATGCGAGTCATGAATGAAACTGGTGCACACCATGTCTGGCTCGATGTTCGCCACCTTGAGGGCTTCGAGAAGCGTTTTCCAACTATTTACGCCTCATGCAAGGCGCACAACATCGATCCAATGAGAGATCTCATTCCAGTTGCTCCAGCATCTCATTACGCATCCGGTGGAGTTCGCGTCGATCTCAACGGTCGCACTAGCGTCCCTGGACTCTATGCCTGCGGTGAAACTGCCTGTTCTGGCGTACATGGCGCCAATCGATTGGCTTCCAACTCGTTACTTGAAGGATTGGTTTTTAGCGCGAGAATCGCGGCAGATATTGCAGCTCACACCCCAGAGCCAGGAGCGCCGGTTGAGAACTCATCCCGGGAAATTCTCCTAGATCCACAAGTTCGCCTTGATTTACAGAGATCTATGAGCCGCGGCGCCGGTGTTCTGCGCAGTTCTGACTCACTATTGAAGACGAGCGCAGATCTGACTCGAATTGAAGATCGTCGCAGTAACGAACCTTGTGTTGAAGCGTGGGAGGCGACCAATCTCTTCCAGTTAGCGCAGGCGATTTTAAAGGCGGCCCTCATTCGTCAAGAGACTCGTGGTTCGCACTGGCGTGAAGATTTTCCAGATACAAGTGATCTATGGCGAAAGCGCATCGTGCAACAACTGGATCAGAGCGGTGCTTGGACGACTGGCTATCAGGAGGTT
>JBEGTC010000084.1:0-5183 GCA_041179565.1 Actinomycetota bacterium | reverse complement strand
CGTCGGGCAGGTGTTCAACATCGGTTCCCAGGAGGAGATCACGGTCCTGGATCTTGCTCAGAGGATCATCGATGCGCTTCAGGCTGAGGGCGAGATTGATCGACAGAAGTTGGGTCAGATTGTCTTCAAGGATGCGACCGAACGGAAGAAGTTAGAGGCGATCATTCATCCGCGAGTTCAGGAGGCGTTAGCGCAGAAGATTAAGGCGTTGAGCCCGGGCGATGTGCTGGTCTACGAGATTCCGTTGTTAGTTGAGACGGGAGCGGCCGAGAAGTTTGATTACATCATCACGGTCGAGGCTGATATTGAGAACCGTCTTGATCGCCTCTTTGAGCGCGGTATGGATGAAGATGAGGCAGAGCGGCGAATAGCAGCGCAAGCTTCGCAAGCTCAACGCGAGGCGGTTGCTGATCGTGTGATTATCAATGATGGCGATCGCGCGGAGCTCTTCGCTGAATGTGCGCGAATCTGGGAGAGCGAGCTCAATGCGCCCCGTCAGTGAGGTCCAACGGAAGGTTGCTCCCTTTCAGGTAATTAGCGATTACGTTCCGGCTGGAGATCAGCCGGCGGCGATTGAAGAGATTGCACGTCGTATCAATGCAGGCGAGCGAGATGTGGTTCTCCTCGGCGCAACCGGTACCGGTAAATCTGCGACCACTGCTTGGTTGGTGGAGAAGTTGCAGCGACCGACATTGGTACTGGCACCCAATAAGACGCTTGCCGCGCAACTTGCCAACGAATTTCGCGAACTTCTACCGAATAACGCTGTTGAATACTTCGTCTCTTATTACGACTACTACCAACCTGAGGCCTATGTTCCGCAGACTGATACCTTCATCGAGAAAGATTCCAGCGTCAATGATGAGGTTGAAAGGTTGCGACATAGCGCGACTAACTCGCTGCTGACTCGTCGAGATGTAATTGTAGTCGCGACTGTCTCCTGTATTTATGGACTCGGAACCCCTCAGGAATACATCGACCGAATGATCCACCTCAAGGTGGGGGATGAGATCGAGCGTAATGCTCTCCTTCGCCGATTTGTAGATGTTCAGTACAAGCGAAATGACATCGCTTTCGAACGGGGTACCTTCCGCGTGCGTGGCGATACCGTCGAGATTATTCCTATGTATGAAGAGCTTGCGATTCGCATCGAAATGTTCGGTGATGAGATCGAGAAGATCACTACTCTCAATCCACTGACCGGCGAAATTGTTCGCGATGAGGAAGAGATGTATATCTTCCCAGCAACGCACTATGCAGCAGGACCTGAGACGCTCAAACGCGCCATGAGCGATATCCAGGATGAACTTCAAATCCAGCTCAATACCTTTAAGAAGCAGAATAAGCTTCTAGAAGAGCAACGACTTCGGATGCGTACAACCTTTGATTTGGAGATGATGGAACAACTTGGCTTCTGTTCCGGCATCGAGAACTACTCACGCCATCTTGATGGTCGCGAACCTGGTTCAGCACCCAATTGCCTTCTCGATTACTTCCCGGAAGATTTCTTACTGGTTATCGATGAGAGCCATGTAACGGTTCCACAGATCGGCGCGATGTATGAGGGAGATGCCTCACGAAAGCGCACCTTGGTCGAGCATGGTTTCCGTTTGCCGAGCGCGCTAGACAATCGCCCGCTTAAGTGGCCTGAGTTCCAAGAACGCGTCGGACAGACCATCTATCTCTCAGCGACCCCAGGAAAGTATGAACTCGAGAAAGTTAAGGGCGATGTTGTTGAGCAGGTTATTCGTCCGACCGGTCTGATTGATCCAAAGATTGTAATCAAGCCGATTAAGGGTCAGATTGATGATCTTTTGGAAGAGATCAATATTCGAGCCGAACGTAATGAGCGCGTCTTAGTCACAACTTTAACAAAGAAGATGTCGGAAGATCTCACCGACTATCTTCAAGAGCGGGGCGTACGCGTGCGTTATCTACACTCCGAAGTCGATACCTTGCGACGAGTTGAACTCCTTCGCGAACTCCGCTCTGGAGATTATGATGTATTGATCGGTATCAACCTCCTACGTGAAGGTCTCGATTTGCCAGAGGTCTCACTGGTTGCAATTCTCGATGCCGATAAAGAGGGATTCCTGCGATCGGCAACTTCGCTTATTCAGACCATTGGTCGCGCTGCTCGTAACGTCTCAGGTGAGGTGCATATGTATGCAGATAACATCACCGCATCTATGGAGAAGGCGATTGATGAGACCAATCGTCGCCGAGCAAAGCAGGTTGCATATAACCTCGAACGTGGCGTAGATCCACAACCGCTACGGAAGAAAATTGCAGATATCACCGACATGATCGCTCGCGAGAGTGACGATACCGACGAGCTCATCGCAGGGATCAAGGGCGCTAAGGCCTCGGTCCCATTTGTCGAACGTGGCAAGGGCTCTTTAGCGCGCCAAGAGTTGGCGGCGTTGATAGGCTCCCTCACCGAGCAGATGCGCAGCGCTGCCGATGAGCTTCAATTCGAGTTGGCAGGTCGCCTCCGCGATGAGATAAAAGAGCTGAAGCGAGAACTTCGATCGATGGATGAGGCGGGGCATTAACGGTGAGTATTGAGAAGCTGGTAGTACGTGGTGCGCGCGAACATAACCTCAAAGATGTCTCGCTCGAGCTTCCTCGCGATGCCCTTATCGTCTTTACCGGACTCTCTGGCTCAGGTAAATCCTCGCTAGCCTTTGACACCATCTTTGCCGAAGGCCAGCGTCGTTACGTTGAGTCGCTCTC
Source organism: Actinomycetota bacterium (assembly GCA_041179565.1). GTDB lineage: Bacteria > Actinomycetota > Actinomycetes > Nanopelagicales > Nanopelagicaceae > Planktophila. The sequence goes on along the minus strand of JBEGTC010000084.1, from coordinate 2,447 downwards.
GGCATACGCGCGCCAATTTCTCGGTCAGATGGATAAGCCCGATGTAGATTTCATTGAAGGGCTATCGCCGGCAGTCTCAATCGATCAGAAATCAACCAATCGCAATCCACGTTCGACCGTCGGCACTATTACCGAGGTCTACGACTATCTCCGCCTTCTCTTCGCCCGCGCTGGTCGCCCGCACTGCCCAAGCTGTGGCAAGGCAGTCTCTCGCCAATCGCCTCAGCAGATCGTTGATCAGATCTTGACTATGCCCGCGACAACGAAGTTTCAAGTTCTCGCGCCAGTTGTAAGAGAACGAAAGGGGGAGTTTGTCGACCTCTTCAGCGATCTCGTTACCCAAGGTTATTCGAGAGCACGAGTTGATGGAGAGACGATCCAACTCTCCGAACCGCCAAAGTTGAAGAAGCAAGAGAAACATACAATTGAGGTAGTTGTAGATCGCTTGACCGCTAAGGCAGAGAGCAAGTCACGGCTTACCGATTCCATTGAGACCGCACTCAAGTTGGCAAGTGGCCTGGTAATCCTCGATTTTGTCGATGCTAAGGGCGCTGAGAAAGAACGTACCTATAGCGAACATCTCGCTTGCCATGACTGCAATCTCTCATTCGAAGAGCTCGAACCACGTTCGTTCTCATTTAACTCTCCATTTGGAGCCTGTGCAGATTGTTCTGGTATCGGCACTAAGCTCGAAGTAGATGAAGATTTAATCATCCCGGATGATTCGCTCTCGATTGAAGATGGTGCCATTGCCCCTTGGGCTGGCGGTCAATCATCTGAGTACTTCCTTCGTCTTCTAGAAGCGCTAGCGAGTGAGTTGAAATTTAAACTCACTACCCCGTGGAGTAAATTGCCGGCAAAAGCGAAAGATGCCGTCATCAATGGCTTCGATTATGAAGTCCATGTGAAGTATAAGAATCGCTATGGACGAGTTCGCAACTACTCGACCGGTTTTGAAGGCGTCATTCCATTTATTCACCGCCGCCACTCTGAGACAGATTCAGATTACAGCCGTGAAAAGTACGAGGCATATATGCGCGAGACACCTTGTCCGGCATGTAAAGGAGCGCGGTTAAAGCCAGAGGTTCTCGCCGTGACTATCGGTGGTAAGTCAATTGCAGAGGTCTGTCTCCTCTCCATCGATGATTGCGCAACTTTCCTCAAGGGAATCGAGCTCACCGCTCGTGAGGCGCAGATCGCTGAGCGAGTAATGAAGGAGGTCCATGCTCGACTGGGCTTCTTGCTCGATGTTGGACTCGATTACCTCTCACTTGATCGGCCAGCTGCAACCCTCTCCGGTGGCGAGGCGCAGCGCATTAGATTGGCAACTCAGATCGGTTCGGGTCTAGTTGGCGTTCTCTACGTTCTCGATGAACCAAGTATCGGCCTCCATCAACGTGATAACCGTCGCCTCATCGATACCCTGACTCGATTACGCAATCTCGGCAATACATTGATCGTTGTAGAACACGATGAAGAGACGATTCGAACTGCAGATTGGGTCGTAGATATCGGACCTGGCGCAGGAGAGCATGGTGGCCACGTAGTGGTCTCAGGTTCATATGATGACCTCATCAACTCAAAAGAGTCGATCACCGGTGCATATCTCTCTGGCCGTAAATCTATCGAGATTCCAAGCGAGCGACGTCCGGTAGATCCAAAACGCAAATTAGTCGTCAAGGGTGCTAAAGAGAATAACCTCAAAGATATCGAAGTTGAGATTCCGCTCGGTCTCTTCGTCTCTGTTACCGGCGTCTCTGGATCAGGTAAATCAACTCTTGTAAATGACATTCTCTATACAACGCTCGCCAATAAACTCAATGGTGCGCGCTTGGTCCCAGGTCGCCACCGTACGGTGACTGGTATTGATCAACTCGACAAAGTTGTCCATGTCGATCAATCTCCGATTGGTCGTACTCCGCGCTCCAACCCTGCTACCTATACCGGGGTCTTCGATAAGGTGCGCGCCCTCTTCGCTGAGACCTCTGAAGCTAAAGTTCGTGGCTACCAACAAGGTAGATTCTCATTTAACGTTAAGGGCGGTCGCTGCGAGAACTGTTCCGGTGATGGCACGATTACTATCGAGATGAACTTCTTGCCTGATGTATATGTACCTTGTGAAGTCTGTCATGGTGCTCGCTACAATCGCGAGACGCTTGAGGTGCATTACAAAGGTAAGACGATCGCCGAAGTTCTCGATATGCCGATCGAGATTGCTCACACCTTCTTTGAATCAGTGCCGACGATTGCTCGCTATCTGAAGACGCTCTGCGATGTAGGTCTCGGCTATGTACGTTTGGGACAATCGGCACCTACGCTCTCAGGTGGTGAAGCACAACGCGTCAAACTTGCAACCGAACTTCAGCGACGTTCCACTGGTCGAACTATCTACGTGCTCGACGAACCAACCACCGGACTCCACTTTGAAGATGTCAATAAATTGTTAG
>JBEGTC010000083.1:0-5195 GCA_041179565.1 Actinomycetota bacterium | reverse complement strand
CTTATGGTTTTAAGCGCCTCGATCCATACACCAAGTTATTTGAAGAGCGCATCATCTTTCTAGGTCAGGCGATTGATGACACTGTTGCCAACGATGTTATGGCACAGCTTCTCACCCTCGAATCAATGGATCCAGATCGCGATATCTCGATCTACATCAATTCACCTGGTGGTTCATTTACTGCGCTCACTGCAATCTATGACACGATGCAATTTGTTCGCCCTGATATTCAGACCATCTGTTTGGGACAGGCGGCATCTGCTGCGGCAATTATTCTCGCCGGAGGCACCAAGGGAAAGCGTTACGGCCTTGAGCACTCACGCATCTTGATTCACCAGCCTTCTTCAGAGGGTGGAGGACAGGCCTCCGATATCGAGATTCAGGCTCGCGAGATCATGCGCATGCGCGGTCTCCTTGAGACCATGCTTGCAAAGCACTCCAACCGCACCGTCGAGCAGATTGAACAAGATATTGAACGTGACAAGATTCTTACCGCAGCTGAGGCTGTTGAGTACGGATTAATTGATAAGGTCATGGCTTCACGAAAGGCCAAGCCTTCCGCGTAATTACTTTAACTAGAAAGGGCCGGTTGCGATGCTAAAGAAGTACTTCGCACCCGGCTCTCTCTTTTCCTATAAGGGTTATCGCAACTACTTCTTCTCATCGTTGATTTTTGTAATTGGCTCATCCGCATTTCCAATCGCGCTCGCAATTGTGATTCTCGATAATGGTGGAACGGCATCAGACCTCGGATTGATTCTCGCGGCGCGTGTTCTATCGGGAACTCTCTTTATGTTGATCGGTGGTGTTTGGGCAGATCGCCTGCCACGTAAGTGGGTGATGATTGGTGCAGATACCTTTAGGGGTCTGCTCGCACTTATCTTGGTCTTCATCTCGGTCAATCATCTCCCGCTCTGGGCTATCGGCCTCTTGGTCTTCTTAATGGGAATCGGAGATTCATTTGGTGCGCCAGCAGGATCTGCGATCGTGCCAAGCCTTCTGCCGGATGAGCTCTTGCCAGCAGGAAATGTAGCTAAGGGCGTTGTTGCCAAAGTTGGAACCATCGTTGGCCCGGGAGTTGGTGGAATATCGGTAGCCACGATTGGTGCTGATTACACATTTGCAGTTACAGCAGTTGCTTTCTTCATTGGAACATCGCTCCTATTCCCAATTAAAGAGAAGCCACGGCAAGAGATTCTCGAAGATAAGCCATCTTTCTTCTTCGAGCTCCGAGAAGGATTTAAACTCGTCTGGGAGATCAAATGGATTGCAGCCTCTATCGCGATGGCTACCTTCCAATTAATGATTATCGTTGCCGCAGAGACGGTGCTCTTACCGGTTATTACGCGACGAGAGTTTGAGACCGACTCGGTCTTTGCGATATCAGCAGCCATGTTTAGCTTAGGCGGAATGATCTCGGCCATCGTTGCCATTAAATTCAAAACCCGTAAGCCCGGTTTGGTCGCAATATCGCTCTGGTCGCTCTTCGCCTTTGCGCCTCTTGTACTTGCATTTCCAATCTCACCAACCTTTGTCATCATCGGTTACTTCATCGCCGGACTCTCCATCGGTGGGTGGGAGGCATATTGGGTGACTGCAGTTCAGCGAGAAGTGCCACAAGATATGCAAGGTCGAGTCTTCAGTATCGACATGGTTGGTTCCGGTGGATTAATGCCGCTCGGAATGGCGCTAGTCGGACCTGCAGTGCTGCTGATGGGGGAGAAGACATTCCTTTTGTCGGCCATCGCCTTCCATATCTTGGTCTGTTACCTCGTCCTACTTGTTCCGGGTGTCAAAGAGTTGCGAGACCCTCGTCGCGCTCTTTCATCTAATGGCGAACAAAGTCAGGCTTGAATCAAGCCACATTAATCGCTCCTAAAAACTATATTTAAGCCATGTCCACACGAATTGGCGAGGCTAACGACCTCTTGAAGTGCTCCTTCTGCGGCAAGACCCAGAAGCAGGTAAAGAAGCTCATCGCAGGTCCAGGTGTCTATATCTGCGACGAGTGCATCGACCTTTGTAATGAGATCATCGTTGAAGAGCTCTCCGAGCAGAATTCGCTTGGACTCTCTGAGCTGCCAAAGCCACAATCAATCTTTGAATTCCTTGACCAGTATGTCATCGGTCAAGATCGTGCAAAGAAGTCGCTCTCGGTTGCGGTCTATAACCATTACAAGCGCGTTCAATCTGGCGAAACTCGTGGCGAAGATGGAATCGAACTCGCCAAATCAAACATTCTCCTTCTGGGTCCAACTGGCTGCGGCAAGACTCTGATGGCTCAAACTCTCGCTCGCATGCTCAATGTTCCATTTGCTATCGCTGATGCAACTGCGCTCACCGAGGCAGGTTATGTCGGTGAAGATGTAGAGAACATCCTCCTCAAACTTCTGCAAGCAGCCGATTACGATGTCAAGAAGGCAGAGACCGGAATCATCTATATCGATGAAATCGATAAGGTCGCACGCAAGGCAGAGAACCCATCTATCACTCGCGATGTATCTGGTGAAGGCGTCCAGCAAGCTCTCCTCAAGATTCTTGAAGGAACAGTTGCATCAGTTCCACCGCAGGGCGGACGTAAGCATCCTCATCAAGAATTTATCCAGATCGATACCACCAATGTCTTATTTATCGTCGGCGGTGCATTTGCTGGTCTAGATAAGATTATTGAAGCGCGAAGTGGATCTGCCGGTGTTGGCTTTAATGCAGATTTGGTAAGTGCAGAGCAGAAGAATCGCAAAGATATCTTCGCCGATGTAATGCCAGAAGATCTCTTGAAGTTTGGAATGATTCCAGAATTCATTGGACGACTTCCAGTTATTACCAGCGTTGAGAACCTCGATAAGCCTGCGCTGATGCAGATTCTTACTGAGCCGAAGAACGCTTTGGTGAAGCAGTATCAAAAACTCTTCAATCTCGATGATGTTGATCTTGAATTCACCCCCGAGGCCCTTGATGCAGTTGCCGATTTAGCTCTCTCACGAGGCACGGGAGCACGTGGCCTTCGAGCGATTATGGAGTCGGTCCTTCTTGGGGTTATGTATGAAGTGCCAAGCCGTACCGATGTTGCAAAGGTCATCATTGAGAAGGCGTGTATCGAATCAAATGCGCCAGCTACCTTGGTGGAGCGCACCGGCGATCTACCTAAGCGCGCATCACGTCGCGAGAAGAACTCAGAGGAAAAAAGCGCCTAACGGTATGGCTTAGACTGCGCACATGACGAAGCGCGAACTCGCTCCATCCTTTGTACCTGCCGATATTGAGCCACGGCTCTATTCACACTGGCTCGAATCTGGATACTTCACCGCCGATTCTTCGTCACCTAAAGAACCCTTCACTATTGTTATTCCTCCGCCAAATGTGACCGGTAATCTCCACATTGGCCATGCGCTAGATCAAACTCTCCAAGATTGCCTTACTCGAATGAAGCGCATGCAGGGTTTTGAGGCGCTCTGGTTACCAGGCATGGACCATGCAGGAATCGCTACCCAGAATGTGGTTGAGAAGCAGCTCGCTGCAAAAGGGTTGTCTCGCCACGACTTAGGTCGCGAAGATTTCGTTAAGAAGGTCTGGGAGTGGAAGGCCGAATCTGGCGGACAGATCTTGGGGCAGATGAAGCGACTTGGCGATTCAGTCGACTGGACTCGCGAAGCATTTACTATGGATGAGAATCTCTCTCAAGCAGTTCTCACCATCTTTAAGAAGCTCTTTGATGCAGATTTAATCTACCGCGCGGAGCGAATCATCAACTGGTGCCCACGTTGCCTTACTGCGCTCTCTGATATTGAAGTCGAGCACCAAGATGATGCTGGAGAATTTGTATCGGTTCGCTACGGTGACGGGGAGCAGAGCATTGTCGTTGCAACTACTCGTGCCGAGACCATGATGGGTGATGGCGCCGTTGCAGTGCATCCGGACGATCCACGTTACAAGCACATGATTGGCACTGAAGTTTTACTACCGTTGGTCAATCGAATGATTCCAATTATCGCCGACGAACTTGTAGATCCAGATTTTGGTACCGGAGCCGTTAAAGTCACCGCAGCCCACGATCCAAATGACTTTGAGATGGCGGTTCGCCACAACGTTCCATTCGTTGTCATCATGAACGAACATGGTGTGATGGCTGGTACTGGTACAGAGTTCGATGGCATGGATCGCTTCGATGCACGAGTTGCTGTCGTCGCCAAACTTCGCGAACTCGGTCGCGTAGTCGAAGAGAAGCGTCCATATATTCACGCAGTCGGCCACTGTTCGCGGTGCGATACAACGGTAGAGCCACGTCTTTCAAAGCAGTGGTTTGTAAAGGTTGCACCACTTGCCAAGGCCGCTGGTGATGCTGTTCGTGATGGCCGCGTAAAGATCGAGCCTGAAGAACTTGCTCCACGTTACTTCGAGTGGGTCGACAATATGCACGACTGGTGTATCTCTCGCCAACTCTGGTGGGGACATCGAATTCCTGTCTGGTATGGACCAAGTGGTGAGGTAATTGTTGTCGGTCCAGGTGAGAGCGCACCTGCTGGTTATGAGCAGGACCCTGATGTTCTTGATACCTGGTTCTCATCTGCGCTCTGGCCATTCTCAACGCTAGGCTGGCCAAATAACACCGATGACCTCAAGAAGTTCTATCCAACAAGCGTTCTAGTTACAGGTTACGACATCTTGTTCTTCTGGGTAGCGCGCATGATGCTTTTCGGGCTATTTGCCATGGATGGCGTACCGCCGTTTGGCACCATCGTTCTCCATGGTCTCGTACGCGATCAATTCGGCAAGAAGATGTCCAAATCAAAGGGCAATGTCGTCGATCCGCTCGAGTTCATCGATAAGTACGGTGCAGATGCACTTCGCTTCACTTTGGCTCGCGGATCAAATCCAGGTAAAGATCAAGCTCTCGCTGAAGATTGGATCGCTGGATCACGTAACTTTGCAACCAAGCTATGGAATGCAACTCGCTTTGCAATCATGAACGGTGCAACCGTTGAAGGTCCGCTACCTGAGGTTTCATCGCTTAATGCAATCGATAAGTGGATCCTCTCTCGCCTTGCTGAGACAACTGCCGAATACAGCGATCTTCTCAACAAATATGAATTCGCTCGCGCAAGCGAGGTTATCTATCACTTCGCTTGGGACGATCTCTGCGATTGGTATTTGGAGCTCTCTAAGGAGGCTTTCGCCTCCGGTAATGCGCAGGCAAC
>JBEGTC010000082.1:0-6785 GCA_041179565.1 Actinomycetota bacterium | reverse complement strand
CGTCCATCGCTCGATGATGTATTCCTAGCGCTCACCGGCCATATCGCTGAAGAGAAGAAAGTAGAGGAGGTTAAGTAATGCGCGCAGTTCGTGACACTCTCATCATTACCCAACGCCAACTTCGTTTGCTCACGCGAGTCCCTGAAGTTTTAATCTTCTCAACTATTCAACCAATCATGTTTGTCTTGCTCTTTAGATTTGTCTTCGGTGGTTCTATCAACACCGGTCAACCAGGCGGATATGTGCAATTGCTAATGCCAGGAATCTTCGTTCAGACTGTCGCATTTACATTGGCTGGTACTGCTTCTGGACTTGCTGAAGATATGAAGAAGGGCCTGATTGATCGATTTAGATCGCTACCTATTTCACAATCTGCCCTTGTTGTCGGTCGCACCCTTGGTGATTCACTTCTTAATATCGTGGTTCTCATCGCAATGGGTCTCACCGGACTCGCTGTTGGCTGGAGGCCATCGGGAGGGCTTGGCAATGTCCTTCTGGGATTCCTCTTCCTACTCTTCTTTGGATACTCACTCTCGTGGGTCGGTGCTTTTGTTGGGCTTTCTGCCACTGACTTCCGCGTTGTTCAGAACGTCAGCTTCATGGTGACTTTCCCGCTGACATTCTTATCCAATGCTTTTGCGCCAACTACCGGAATGCCACGTGCGTTGCAGTACTTTGCAGAATGGAATCCGGTATCAACAATGGTTGCGGCCTGTCGCGAACTCTTTGGACTAGAAAACCAATTTGGCGCAACTGCCGGATCTTTTCCTAGTGAGCACCCATTGGTGACATCACTCTTCTACATGGTTCTGATTACAGTGATCTTTGTGCCGCTGAGCTTGCGTAAATATCGCAACGCAGCTGCAAAGTAATTTAAGCGAAGAACTCTGCTGCTTTAATCTCGACCTTGATTTCGCGACCATTAGGTGCGGTGTACGAAACCGTTGCTCCGATTTCAGCGCCGAGAACAGCGGCTCCCAGCGGTGACTTTTCAGAGTAGACATCGAGATCGCCTGAAGCAATTTCGCGTGAACCGAGAAGGAACTTCATCTCATCACCTGCAATGACAGCGGTGACAACCATGCCGGCACCGACTTTGCCATCGGCACTTGCAGGAGGAGTTCCGATGTGAGCGTTCTCTAGCATCTGCTTGAGTTGGCGAATACGCGCCTCCATCTTGCCTTGCTCATCGCGAGCTGCGTGATAGCCGCCATTTTCTTTGAGGTCACCTTCAGCGCGGGCTGCCTCGATTTTGGCAGTGATCTCTTTGCGACCGTCCCCTTCGAGGTGGGCAAGTTCGGCAGCTAAACGATCAGCTGCTTCTTGGGTAAGCCAGGTCTGTTGTGAACTCATAATGGTCAATCTTAGCGGGATGTATTAATCGGCGATGCGGCAGCGTTCGATAGCGGCATTGACCGCATCGCCACGCGTAGGAATTGTGGTGGTGAGCTCTACATAGGTAGCGCCAGCGGGAATTTGCTCTTCAATCTGGCCAACAATATTTTTCTCGAAATCGCGCGCAGTCAGCGTGCAGGTCACGCTATCGCTTCCGGATTTTCTCTGAATCGAATAACGAATGCAACCAACTTCCGCCGATAAGTGCAAAGAAAGCCGCATATCTCACCCAGGTTCGAGCAGGTTTGATGCCGTAACGATCATTGAAATCGAATTGGCTCTTCTCTTGCGACATGGGAGAATCTTCTCATGATGAAAGAGTTAGTGGCTAAAGATTACGAAGTTGGCGTAGCTGGCTCTCTCACGATGATTGTGCTCTTCTCTTCTGTGGCATTTCTGCTTCGCAATTTCTATAAGCGATACATTCGCATGCAGAGTAATGCAGAAGTCGTTCGGGAGAATGAAGAGAACAATTAAGAAAGTCTCTGCTGCGCTTCTGGTTCTTACCTTGGCAGCAACTTTTATCGGGCTCGGTGTATGGCAACTCCATCGCGCACAAGAGATGCAGAACTACAAAGCCAGACCTGCAGATTCAAAGATCTATCCGCTTCTCTCTAAAACCAATCCCACCGGCATCGTCCCTCCCGAAAGCGTCGGAAAGTTGGTGACGACATCCGGTCATTACATCGCAACCTTTAAAGCTCCCAACCAGAAAGATGGAAGCGGTGCCATTGCAGATTGGGAGGTAGGTCTTCTTCAGAACGAGACCGACACTGCAATCTTGGTAGTTCGAGGATTATGGAGCCAGCGATTAGCAAGCCCTGAGGTTGCGATGTCTCAGATCGTCAAAGTGACTGGCACCCTGATGCCACATCAGAACGATGATCGCGCCGCCAATTCTGCTCAACAACTTTCGCGCCTCGATAGCGCGCTCCTTGTAGGCAGCACAGATGCTCAGCTCTTCGATGGATTTATTCTGGCCACCGCCGAAGAGAACCGCGATGGCGCAATCGAAAGAGGCCGTATCTCAGCCCCCGAACTGACATCGGGCGTCCCTGGCTTCTACTGGCAGCACATCTCTTATGTAGTCGTCTGGTGGTTTATGGCGCTGATGGTTTTATGGCTACCTTTCTATAAGCCTAAGCAATCAGTGAGAGATGGAAAGGTTTAGAGTTCTGTCATGACTCAACCATCGACTGCAGTCCTTACCCGCTTTCGCCTGATGGCAATCTTGTGCGGCGTCAATCTCCTCCTCCTTATCTTTGGCTACATGCCAGCGAAACATCTCTTCGATCTTGTCGATACCAATCAGTGGATGGTCTTTATCCCAATCGCCCACGGCTATCTCTACATCGTCTATATCTTGACCGCGCTACAAATCGGCGTGCAGAAGAAGATGTCGCTCCTGACCATTCTCATCCTCATCGCCGCCGGCACTCTGCCCTTCGCCTCATTTATCGCTGAACGTAAGATTGTGAAGAAGTACAGCTAATCCAGTCGTAAGTTAATTCTTGATGACGTCTCTCTGATTAATGGCGTGTCGCACCAAAAGTCCGATTCAGTAGTTCTATCTTTTACGAGTCAGAAGAACCACCCATCTCTTCCCCGCGAGAAACAATTAAAGAGAATGGTTGAGCCTTGGCTACTTCAAAGTCAGCAGCTAGTGGGAAGAATTCCGCCCGTAAAACCTATGTTTTAGATACCTCGGTCCTTCTGGCAGACCCCGGGGCAATCACGCGATTTGAAGAGCATGAAGTCATCATTCCGATTGCAGTAATCGGTGAACTCGAGACCAAACGCGATCATCCTGAACTCGGCTACTTCGCCCGAGCAGCTCTGCGCGCCCTCGATGATCTGCGGATTGAACATGGCCGCCTCGATTCACCACTGACTGTGACCCCTGAAGGTGGAACTCTCTCAGTCGAGCTCAATCACACCGATCTGAGCACCTTGCCTCACGGATTCTTACGCGATGGCACCAATGATTCACGCATCTTGGCAATCTCAAAGAATTTAATGTCCGATGGAAAGCGCGTCGTTCTCGTCACCAAAGATCTTCCTCTTCGAGTTAAAGCATCTTCGGTCGGCGTTGAAGCGCAGGAGTATCTCGCCGAGTTAGTCTCCAATAGCGGCTGGACCGGAATTGAAGAGATCTCTGTCGGCCACAACGTAATCGATGAGCTCTACGCTTCAGATCGCGCAGACCATGAATCCGCACATCAATTTCCAGTACACACCGGAATCGTTCTCCACTCTGAAAAGGGAAGCGCCCTTGCTCGCGTGACTGCAGATAAGCAGTTGCAGTTGGTGCGTGGAGATCGCCAAGCTTTTGGACTTCACGGACGATCTGCAGAACAGCGGATCGCTCTCGACCTTCTTCTCGATGACAGTATCGGCATCGTCTCTCTGGGTGGCCGTGCCGGAACCGGAAAGTCGGCGCTCGCTCTCTGTGCCGGACTCGAAGCCGTGATGGAGAAGCGACTCCATAAGAAGGTTGTTATCTTCCGTCCGCTCTATCCAGTCGGGGGACAGGAGCTTGGCTACCTTCCCGGAAGTGAGGGCGAGAAGATGTCGCCTTGGGCTCAAGCTGTCTTCGATACCTTGGGAGCTTTGGTCAGCCAAGCTGTCATCGATGAAGTCATCGATCGCGGACTTATCGAAGTTCTACCGCTGACCCATATCCGCGGCCGCTCTCTCCACGATGCCTTTGTCATCGTCGATGAAGCTCAGTCGCTCGAACGCGGAGTTCTGCTCACCGTCCTCTCGCGCATCGGCCAGGGCTCTCGGGTAGTCATGACCCACGACATCGCTCAGCGCGACAACCTCCGAGTCGGTCGCCATGACGGCGTTGTCGCAGTGGTTGAGACCCTCAAGGGCCATCCGCTCTTCGCCCACGTGACCCTGACTCGCTCAGAGCGCTCGCCGATCGCCGCCCTTGTGACTGAGATGCTCGAAGGGCCACAGGCTTAGCGCCGCTATCACCCCTTCAAACCCCCTCTTTAAATCTCACAGTAACAAATCGGACATTTAGGACTTTGCCCTAACTGACCTGCGCTTTTATCCATCCACAGCGTGGGCCTTTCCTGAGAATTTACGACTCACGCATAGCAAAATTTGCGACAGGGCGCCCACATTGCAACCCTTTACCCATTCCCCCAAGGTTCCAACCTCAATTCTGAGGTCGATAGGCCACGGGGCCAGCAAGCTAGATGAGTAGGAAGGAGTACCTGATGAAGCGCGACCTCCGCGAATTCTTCACCGCTCTCTCCGTCCTGCGCATTTCTCGCGCCGGCAAGGTCGCAGTCTGGGCAACGATCGGATCGATGGTCTTTATCGCCACCGCCCAACAGAGCGCCTACGGTCTCGACTTCCCGATGACAACTCGGATGACCCTCTCAGATTCCAAGAACCTGACAGTTGCCAAGAATTCTCCAGCGGCATCGCTGACCACCGAAATCTCTGAGATGGCCCTGGTCGCCGATATCAGCCAGCAGGTCGAACTCGCTCGAGATCCACTTGGCGCCAAGAAGGTCACCAAGGCGATCATGGGAGTTGAGTACGAATGGGGCGATGATCAATATGCCTGCCTCAATCGCCTCTGGACTAAAGAGAGCCATTGGAATTACAAGGCCCATAACTATCGCTCGGGCGCTCACGGAATTGCACAAGCGCTACCTGCAGTAAAGATGGAAATTATCTCTGATGACTGGCGCACCAACCCTGTCACTCAGATTCGTTGGGGACTTCGCTATATCGATATCCGCTACGAAACCCCATGCGATGCCTGGGCGAAATTTAAACGTAGCCGCTACTACTAATTTTCAGGCTTAATCCCAATTGTTAATGGGCGCATAGTTTCGGCGAAGAAATCATTTCCCTTATCGTCGACAACGATAAATGCCGGGAAGTCCACAACATCTATCTTCCAGACAGCTTCCATCCCTAGCTCTTCAAAATCCAGTACTTCCACTTTCTTGATGCAATCTTGAGCAAGGCGAGCAGCTGGTCCGCCGATGGATCCGAGATAGAAACCGCCATGCTTGGCGCATGCATCGGTAACAGCCTTTGAGCGATTGCCCTTTGCCAACATGACAAAGGATCCGCCCGCTGCTTGGAATTGATCGACGTAAGAATCCATGCGGCCAGCAGTGGTTGGACCAAATGAACCCGATGCATAACCAGTTGGAGTCTTGGCAGGACCTGCGTAATAAACAGCGTAATTCTTGAAGTAATCAGGCATCGGCTTGCCGGCATCGAGCATCTCTTTGATCTTGGCATGGGCGATATCGCGGGCCACCACGATCGTTCCGGTCAGTGAAACACGGGTCTTTACGGGGTGTTTGGAAAGCTCGGCGCGGACTGCATCCATGGGCTGATTGAGATCAATCGCAACGACGTTATCGTTCAGATGCTCATCAGTTGTTTCAGGCAAGAAGTGCGCTGGATCGGTCTCAAGCTGTTCGAGGAAAATACCATCCTTGGTGATCTTCGCTTTTGCTTGGCGATCTGCAGAACAAGAGACCGCAATGGCAATCGGAAGGGAAGCGCCATGGCGCGGCAAGCGAACAACGCGGACATCGTGACAGAAGTACTTGCCACCAAATTGTGCGCCGATTCCGAGCTTCTGAGTTAATTTAAATACTTCTTCTTCCAAGGCCAAGTCGCGGAAACCGTGGCCGGTTGCGGCGTCACCTGAAGTTGGAAGATTGTCGAGGTAGTGGGTGCTGGCCAGTTTTGCAGTCTTTACTGTGTGCTCGGCACTCGTTCCGCCGATGACAATGGCAAGGTGATAAGGAGGGCACGCTGCAGTTCCGATTGAACGTAACTTGGCATCGAGCCAATTCATAAATGAAGTTGGGTTTAAGACCGCTTTTGTCTCTTGGTACAAGAAAGATTTATTGGCGCTACCGCCACCCTTGGCGATAAACATAAAGTTGTACTCGTCCTGATGATCGCTATCTGCATAAATCTCGATCTGTGCAGGCAAGTTATTGCCAGTGTTCTTCTCTTCCCATGTGGTGACCGGAGCCATCTGCGAATAACGAAGGTTGAGCTTTGTATATGCGTCATAAACTCCTTGGGAAAGCGCAACCTCATCTTTAGCGGTGGTCAGCACGTACTGACCCTTCTTGCCCATGATGAGCGCGGTGCCTGTGTCTTGGCACATCGGCAGAATTCCGCCGGCTGCGATGTTGGCATTCTTCAATAGGTCCAGAGCTACAAAGCGATCATTGGCCGATGCCTCAGGATCCTTAAGAATCTTGGCTAATTGCTCAAGGTGTTCAGTGCGTAGGTAATGCGAAATATCGTGGATAGCAGTTTCAGTCAGAAGAGTGAGAGCAGATGGTTCGACCTGGAGAAATTCTTTATCGCCGAGTTTGATAACACTG
>JBEGTC010000081.1:0-5212 GCA_041179565.1 Actinomycetota bacterium | reverse complement strand
GGTACTCGCTCTGAAACCAAGAATGTAAATTCACTCCGCTCTGTTGAACGAGCAATCCGTGGTGAGATGTTGCGCCATGCCGAGATTCTCGAAGGTGGCGGAAAGGTGAAGCAGGAGACTCGCCACTTCCAGGAAGATACCGGTCTTACTCGATCAGGGCGCTCGAAGGAGCAGGCCGAGGATTATCGCTACTTCCCAGATCCAGATCTCGTTCCGGTTAAGCCGGATGCGCAATGGATTGAAACTCTTCGAGCAGCTCTTCCTGAGCGTCCATCAATTCGTCGTAAGCGATTGAAAGAACAGTGGTCGGTTCCAGATAAAGAGTTTGCTGCGATGGTCAATGCCGATGTCCTCGATATCGTGGAGGCGACAGTTCTTCTCGGCGCCGATCCGACTAAGGCACGTACCTGGTGGCTCGGAGAAATCTCTCGTATCGCAAACGACAAGAACGTTGCTATTACAGAGTTAGCAATTACTCCTGCTCACGTAGCTGAACTCATCAACTTAGTTGCCTCAGGTGAGCTCACCGATAAGTTGGCGCGACAAGTTGTTGAAGGTGTGGTTGCAGGGGAGGGAACTCCATCAGAGGTAGTCGCACAGCGTGGCATCAAGGTGGTAAGCGATGATGGAGCTTTGATGGCTGCAATCGAGAAAGTCTGTGCAGCTCAAGCCGATACCGCTGAGAAAGTTCGCGGTGGCCATCTGCCAGCAGCGGGCGCACTTATTGGTGCCGTGATGAAAGAGACCGCAGGACAAGCTGATGCGGCAAAGGTCCGCGAACTCCTCTTGAAGTTCTTAGGACATTAATAGAGATAATAAAAAACCCGCCGAAGTTATCTTCGGCGGGTTTTTTACTTGGAGCAATTAATGCATGCCAACGCCTTCGGTCTCAACGAGTGAATCCTTGCCCACGTTGATGAAGAAGAAGAGGACGATCGCTCCGATAAAGAGCAGCCCTGCGCTGTAGGTAAATGCCACGGTAAATCCATGGGTCATTGCCGCTGGCATCAACTTCTCGCCAAGCGCTGAGTTGGCAGCGATATATGAAGTTGTTGCAGTAGCTGCCACAGTGTTGAGAAGAGCGGTACCAAGAGAGCCACCGATCTGCTGTGAGGTATTGACCATTGCCGAGGCAACACCTGTGTCATGGCCAGAGATGCCATGAAGTGATGTTGAGGTCAGCGGAATAAAGACCAGCGCCATACCGCTAGACATAATAAGTAGTGATGGAACTACGTGGGTTGCATAAGAGGTCTCAGGGGTAATGCGGGTCAGGAGCAAGAGTCCGATACCCGATGCAATGAGTCCAGGAACCATGAGTGGCTTAGGTCCAAACTTAGGCAATAGCTGTGAAGCAACGCCAGCGAAGATAATGATTCCTGCGGTGAATGGAAGGAAGGCAAAACCTGACTTCAATGGGCTAAAGCCAAGAATGACTTGGAGGTAGAGACCCAAGAAGAGGAACATTGAGAAGAGGCCAGCACCAACAACGAGTGAGCCCAGGTATGAACCACCTCGGTTGCGCTCAGTGAGAACGCGAAGTGGCATCAACGGATTAGCAACCTTGGTCTCAATAACTACAAAGACAATAAGAAGAACTACTGCAGCCACCAAGAATGAGATTGTTGCTGCTGATGACCAACCCTTGAGCGCCGCTTCGTTGAATCCGTAAGTAAGCGAGAAGAGACCAGCTGTTGCGGTTACAACTCCTGGTATGTCGTAAGTGTTATCGCCCTCAGCCTTCGACTCATGTACAAACTTGAGCGCAAGAATCGCCGCGATGATCGCAATTGGGGTATTCACACCAAGGCACCAGCGCCATGAGAAGAACTCGGTAAGAGTTCCACCAACGATGAGGCCAATAGCTGCGCCGCCACCGGAGATTGCACCAAAGACACCGAATGCCTTTGCTCGCTCTGATGGGTCTTTAAATGTTTCAGAGATAATTGCCAATGCCGCTGGTGCAAGAAGTGCGCCGAATACGCCTTGAAGAGCACGTGAGCCGTAGAGCATTCCCTGGTTAGCCGCGATTCCGCCGATGGCAGATGCGCCAGCAAATCCGAGCAAGCCAATAATGAAAATCTTCTTTCGACCGACATGGTCACCGATGCGTCCGCCGAGAAGCAGGAGCGAGCCAAAGGCGAGGGTGTAGGCAGTGATGACCCACTGCTGGTTGGCATCTGAGATGCCAAGATCTGTCTTCGCGCTAGGACTCGCGATATTCATAATTGAGCTGTCGAGGACTAGCATCAATTGAGAGATGGCTACTACGAGAAGTGTTCTCCATCGATCTGGCGCTTGGCCCTTAATGTGGCCTTGGGCGTCACGGTCGTGATTTGGCACAGGTGTCTCCAATAAGTTAGGTATCGCTTTGAATGAAAGAATCAAGAATTCATCTTGAATACTGGAATTCTACCGTTCAAATCAGAACTTCTCATGCGGCAAATTGCCGATAGAATCACCATATGTCGACGATGAAACCCCGCTCAGGCACAGTAACTGATGGTCTCGAGCGCGCACCAGCTAGAGGGATGCTCCGCGCCGTAGGAATGGGCGATGAGGATTGGGTAAAGCCACAGATTGGTATCGCATCGTCATGGAATGAAATCACCCCCTGCAACCTCTCACTCGATCGTTTAGCAAAGGCATCGAAGGTTGGCGTTAAGGCTGCCGGTGGATTTCCACTTCAATTTGGCACCATCTCAGTCTCTGATGGAATTTCGATGGGCCATGAAGGTATGCACTTCTCATTGGTCTCACGAGAAGTTATCGCAGATTCTGTTGAGACAGTTATGCAGGCAGAGCGTCTCGATGGCATGGTGATGTTCGCGGGTTGCGATAAATCTCTGCCAGGAATGATGATGGCAGCGGCTCGTCTCGATGTTGCTGCCGTCTTTGTGTACGCAGGTTCAACTCTGCCCGGCCAAGTAGATGGCAAAGATGTCACCATCATCGATGCCTTCGAAGCGGTCGGTGCATGTGCGCGTGGCTTGATTACCAAAGAACGTGTAGATGAGATCGAACGAGCAATCTGCCCAGGCGAAGGTGCGTGCGGCGGTATGTACACCGCAAACACCATGGCGACAGTTGGCGAAGCGATTGGACTCTCACTTCCAGGTTCAGCAGCCCCACCAGCTGTTGATCGTCGTCGCGATGGTTATGCGGAAGCATCTGGTGCGGCAGTTGTTAATTTGATCTCTAAGGGAATCACTACTCGCGATATCTTGACGAAGAAGGCATTCGAGAATGCAATCACAGCAGTGATGGCGCTCGGTGGTTCGACAAATGCTGTTCTCCATCTATTGGCGATTGCACACGAGGCAGAGGTAGATCTCACCCTCGAAGATTTCCATCGCATTGGCGCACGAGTTCCGCTGCTTGGAGATCTCAAGCCATTCGGTAAGTATGTGATGTCCGATGTCGATAAGGTCGGTGGAATTCCAGTTGTGCTTCGCATGTTGCTCGATGCCGGATATCTCCACGGTGATTGCTTAACTGTTACCGGTAAGACGATGGCCGAGAATCTCGCTGATATCAACCCACCGCTAGCTGATGGCGATGTCTTGCTACCAATCTCTGCGCCGTTGAGCACCGATGTCGGAATCACAATTCTCGGTGGCACCTTGGCAAGCGATGGCGCTGTCTGCAAGACCGCAGGAATCGGAATTGAAACCTTTGAAGGTCCCGCTCGTGTCTTCGAACGCGAACGCGCTGCGATGGATGCCCTCGAGAATGGCACCATCCAAGCCGGCGATGTTGTTGTGATTCGCTATGAAGGTCCTAAGGGCGGACCAGGAATGCGCGAGATGTTGATGATCACCGGTGCCATTAAGGGCGCAGGTCTCGGCAAATCAACCCTCCTTCTCACCGATGGTCGCTTCTCTGGCGGTTCGACCGGTCTCTGCGTAGGCCATGTTGCTCCAGAGGCGGTAGATGGGGGACCGATCGCCTTTATTAAAGATGGCGACCGAGTTCGCATCGATATTCCGAACCGCACCCTCGATCTCCTCGTCGATCCGGCAGAGCTTGAGGCGCGTAAAGTCGGCTGGAAGCCGCTACCTCATAAATACACCCGCGGCGTCCTCCATAAGTATTCAAAGCTCGTCGGCTCTGCCTCTAAGGGAGCGGTCTGCGACTAAGGCGCTGTGAGATTGGCGTTTCATTTATTGAGACGTGCATCTCATCTCTTGACGCATCTGCTCGCTCTGCGCGAGAATATGGTCATGCGTTCAACAACTTCAATTATTGTGGTGGTGGCTCGATAGCGCATGCCTCCAGTTGATGCGCCCTCAGATATCTGAGGGTTTTTTCATTTATAAAAGTTTTGAGAAGTTACTAGAGGAATCGATTGAGAAAGGAGCACGAAGATGGCAACTGGCCACGTTCCAACCGCGAACGGCACAGCAATGAATGGAGCTACTTCATTGGTGAAGAGCCTTGAAGCAGCTGGCGTCGATGTGATGTTCGGCCTGCCCGGCGGCGCCATCCTTCCTGCCTACGATCCAATCTTCGACTCCACCATCCGCCACATCTTGGTTCGCCACGAACAAGGCGCAGGACATGCGGCAACTGGCTATGCACAGGTAACCGGTCGCGCCGGTGTCTGTATTGCAACGTCCGGGCCAGGAGCGACAAACTTAGTAACGCCACTGATGGATGCACAGATGGATTCAGTTCCAGTTGTAGCGATCACAGGCCAAGTCCCATCTGCGGCAATCGGTACCGATGCATTTCAAGAGGCCGATATCCGCGGTATCACCATGCCATTTACCAAGCACAACTTCTTGGTTACTCGCGCAGAGGATATTCCACGCGCAGTTGCTGAGGCATTTCACATTGCAACCTCTGGCCGTCCAGGTCCAGTTCTCGTGGATGTTGCCAAGGATGCGCTACAGGCTCAGACAACTTTCAATTGGCCGGCAAAGATTGAACTTGCCGGATACAAGCCAAAGCTAACACCAGATAACCAATCGATCGCAGATGCGGCAGCGTTGATCGCCCAGTCAAAGAAGCCGGTCTTCTATGTTGGTGGTGGCGTTATTAAGGCCAATGCATCGCGCGAACTTGCACAGCTCGTAGAAATTCTTGGCGCACCAGTTGTCACCACGCTGATGGCGCGTGGCGCATTCCCTGATTCACATCCTCTCCACCTCGGCATGCCAGGAATGCACGGCACTGTTGCTGCGGTAACGGCGCTGCAGAAGGCCGATCT
>JBEGTC010000080.1:0-5241 GCA_041179565.1 Actinomycetota bacterium | reverse complement strand
GGCACCAGAGCAAAGTTAAATCTCGGCATCTTTATTCTCGTCTGCGGCGTTGTCGCCTCAACCTTTGCCGCCAATATCTCACTCGGTGGTAGCCGGCAAGAGTTCGGTCAAGGAATCTTCCAAGTTAAGGCCTGCGATTCGTGGGTAGGGATTGGATTGACCTCTGGCCAAGGAACGCAGAGCGATAAGGTGGCAAATGTTCGCGTCATTGGTCTCAACCCTCGTGCATGTCGTAATACCTTGCTCCGGATAAAGTTATTCGGCACCAATGCATCAACACCACTCAATATGTTTTATGGAGCCGGCAATACCCAAGCTCTGAGCGATTCAGTTACTGCAACCTCTTTAGTTTTGCGAGTAACCAACACCGCCTACTCTGGTACTAACTATGCAACTTGGGCAAATGATGCAATCACTCTCATCGATCCGATGGGGCGCGATGCTGGCTATGCCGATGACTACACGATAATTGAGTACACCCCGGGAATCGCTGAGTACTCAGTCATCCTTACTTATCCGATTGCCCTATCGGCTGATGTTAAGAGCATCACTATTGAAACGGCGAAGTATTCCTAGATAGACTCCGGCGCATGAAGAAGTTACAGAATTTCATCAATGGCCAATCAGTAGATTCAACTTCGGGGGAGACCACAACTCTCGTCAATCCCGCGACCGGTCAGCCATTTGCTACCTCACCAATCTCCAACGCAGCCGATGTCGATGCTGCGATGAAGTCAGCTGCTAATGCATTTGTCGATTGGCGCGACTCGACTCCATCTGAGCGCCAACGAGCGCTGCTCAAGATTGCCGATGCCATTGAGGCACGCGCCGATGAATTTGTAGCTATCGAATCCGAGAACTGCGGAAAGCCAGTGGGTTTAACTGCCTCTGAAGAAGTCCCACCAATGGTCGATCAGATCCGCTTCTTTGCTGGTGCTGCACGTAACCTCGAAGGTAAATCAGCTGGCGAGTACATGCGTGGAATGACTTCATTTATCCGCCGCGAGCCTGTGGGTGTCTGCGCACAGGTAACTCCATGGAACTATCCAATGATGATGGCGGTCTGGAAATGGGCGCCAGCCATTGCCGCTGGAAATACCGTTGTGCTCAAGCCAAGTGATACAACTCCTGCATCAACTGTCTTTATGGCACAGGTAATGTCAGAGTTCCTTCCAGATGGCGTCATCAACGTTGTTACCGGAGAACGTGCGACCGGATCTCTCCTCGTTGAGCATGCAACTCCGGCGATGGTCTCTATCACTGGCTCAGTCGGCGCTGGAATGGCGGTTGCGGGTGCTGCCGCAAAGTCGCTGAAGCGAGTCCACCTCGAACTTGGCGGCAAAGCGCCGGTAGTTGTCTTCAATGATGCTGACTTAGCAGCTGCTGCTGAAGGAATTGCCATCGCTGGCTTCTTCAACGCCGGACAAGATTGCACCGCGGCAACCCGAGTCTTGGTTCAAGAGGGCGTCTATGACGAGATGGTGAAGTTGTTGGCAGATCAGGCGACCAACCAGATCGCCATGGGAGCGCCAGATCAAGATGTCTTGGTCGGTCCAGTCAATAACGCCAACCAATTCGAACGCGTAGCTGGCTTTATCTCTCGCACTCCATCTCATGCTCGCATCGTCGCTGGTGGCCAGCCTTCCGGGCTCCCAGGGTTCTTCATTACTCCAACAGTGATCGCCGACCTCAAGCAGAGCGACGAATTGATTCAATCTGAGATCTTCGGCCCAGTCATCACCATCCAGAAGTTCAAGGATGAGGCCGAGGCGGTCGCGATGGCCAATGGCGTCGATTATGGATTGGCCTCATCGGTCTGGACTAAGGACCATGGCCGAGCGATGAGAATGGCGAAGGCCTTCGACTTCGGCTGCGTCTGGATCAACACCCATATCCCACTGGTGGCCGAGATGCCTCACGGTGGCTACAAGCGCAGTGGGTACGGCAAGGACCTCTCCAGCTATGGATTCGAGGATTACACCCGAATCAAGCATGTGATGAGCAACATCAACGCCTGATTTCTCGCCCCAACACGAGGAGAGAAACGCTCCATTTTGGTTTGGCCTAGGGGCCTCATGGGTTACATAATGAGCCCTGCAAAACCGTCCCTTACACCGGCTAGATGAACGGCTCGAAACGCGCCGCTCATCAAATATTAAAAAGGAGCCCATCGATGGCTAACACTCCACGTAAACCTCTCTCAGAAGAAGCACGTTCAATTCTTAACTCTCGCGTTTCACGTCGTGCGGTCTTCGCCGGCGCAGGCGCAGTCGCAGGTGCAACCGCGCTCGCTTCATGCGGATCAGGCGGAGGTGCTGATGCTGCAAATCAGGTGCGTTGGGCTAACTGGACTCTCTACTTAGATGTAGATGAATCAGGAACAACTTATCCAACACTCGAGGCATTTAAAGAGAAGTTCGGAATCGAAGCGATCTACTCAGAAGATATCAACGATAACGATGAATTCTTCGGCAAGGTTCAAGGCCAGCTCAAGCTCGGCGAAGACATTGGTTACGACGTAATCACACCAACAGACTGGATGGCAGCTCGCTTTATCCGTCTTGGTTACACACAGAAGTTTGATAAGGCAAATATTCCAAATGCAAAGAACATTCTCGATTCTCTTGCATCTCCATCATTCGATCCAAATCGCGATTCATCACTTACCTACCAGGGCATCATGGGTGGAATCGGCTGGAACACAGCTGTAAATCCAAAGGGCATGAAGTCAGTTGATGATCTCTGGACTCCACAGAACAAGGGCAAGATCATTGTTCTCTCAGAGATGCGCGACACCATCGGCGTAATCCTCCTTTCACAGGGTGTAGATATCGCCACCGTTACTGAGGATCAATTTATGAATGCCGTCGACTTCCTTGAGAAGAAGATCGCAGATGGTTGGATTCGCGGCGTAAAGGGCAACGAGTACAAGGAAGACCTCATCTCTGGCGATGCCACAGCGGTTATCGCATGGTCAGGCGATATGTTCCAGCTCTCATCTGAGAACGAAGGCAAGTTCGACTTCGCAATCCCAGAATCAGGCGGAACTATCTCAGGCGATAACTTCCTTATCCCTTCAACTGCAACTCCTGAAGGCAAGAAGAACGCCGAGACGCTCATCAACTACTACTACGACCCAGCTGTTGCAGCAGAAGTTGCCGCATACGTTAACTACGTAACCCCAGTTAAGGGTGCGCAGGAAGAGATGGCGAAGTTCGATGCCGAACTCGCAAAGTCTGAGTACATCTTCCCAACCGAGAAGACACTCTCACGTCTCAACGTCTTCAAGGCACTAACACCTGCAGAGGAATCCGCTTGGACAGAGGCATTCCAAAAGGCTGCTGGTAACTAAGTTGTCAGGAATCTCTTCAGCGCGCGGCGATCTTCGCTTACAGAACGTCTCAAAGAGTTACGGTGATTTCACCGCCGTTAATGATCTCTCATTAACAATTCCAGAGGGTTCTTTCTTTGCACTACTTGGACCATCTGGTTGCGGAAAGACCACAACTCTGCGAATGGTCGCCGGCCTTGAAGAGCCAACCAAGGGAACTATCTCTCTCGGTAACACTGATATCACTTTTACCAAGCCATATCAGCGTCCAATCAATACCGTCTTCCAGAACTATGCGCTCTTTCCTCATCTCACTATCTTTGAGAACATCGCATTTGGTCTTCGCAGACGAGGCATTAAAGATGTGAAGGAGCAGGTTGAGAAAGCTCTTGATTTGGTAGAGCTCTCTCACCTCTCTTCACGTAAGCCAACACAACTCTCAGGTGGCCAGCAGCAGCGCATCGCACTCGCTCGCGCCATTGTTAATCGTCCAGCGCTCTTGCTTCTGGACGAGCCGCTCGGTGCTCTCGATCTCAAGCTTCGTCGCCAGATGCAGATCGAACTCAAGTGGATTCAGAAGGAAGTTGGTCTAACTTTCGTTCACGTTACCCACGATCAAGAAGAGGCTATGACAATGGCCGACACGATCGCGGTTATGAACGAGGGCGAGATCGAACAACTCGGTTCGCCTGCAGATCTCTATGACAACCCAAAGACTGCATTCGTCGCAAACTTCTTAGGCCAGTCAAACCTTATTAAGGGAACAATCACCGGTAACGATGGCGATAACCACATCGTTGATCTCTTCGGACAGAAGATCTCACTTGCCAAGAATCGCTCACATGCGGTTGATAACTCGATCTATGCCGGTATTCGCCCGGAGAAGTTCCGTATTTCGCGCCTTTCAACTAGCACCTCCGGAAATATCTTGACCGGTGGAAAGATCGAAGACGTTTCATATATCGGCGTCTCAACTCAGTACCAGGTCTTGATGCCATGGGGCCAAGAGTTGATGGTCTTCGAGCAGAACGACGACGGCGTTGCGCCATTTAGCGTCGGTGAAGATGTCAATATCTCTTGGGAGTCAGGCTTTACATTCGCGCTCCGCGGCGACGAAGATGCTGAGGCAGGCACTGAGGTAAATCCAGAAGAGATTCCAGAGGACGATGAGTAAGTCCGGCATCTCAAGCCCGCGTACTCCTTACCTACTCCTGCTGCCAGGAATAGTCTTTCTCTTCACCTTCTTTATCTGGCCTATCGCAAACTTGGCGCAGACATCGACTCAGACTCCAATCACCGGGGGAGATACCGGTGAATACGAGCAGACGCTTCGTTGGCAGAACTACATCGATGCCTTCCTAGAGAATAAAGAGCAGTTCGGTCGTTCATTCCTTTATGCCGCAATCGCAACTGTTGCCGCGCTAGCAATCGCATATCCATTGGCGTATGCGATCGCATTTAAAGCTGGCAAATTTAAGAATGTATTACTCGTGCTTGTAGTTGCTCCTTTCTTTACCTCGTTCTTGCTCCGCACAATTGCCTGGAAGCAGATCCTTGGCGAGCAGGGATTTGTAGTTCCGTTCTTACGAGATTTACATATCATCGCACCGAGCACCACTCTCACTTCTTCTGCTTTTGCTGTGGTTGCAGGTATGACCTATAACTTCCTTCCATTTATGACTCTGCCACTCTATGCATCAATCGATCGTATTGATCCAAGAACTTTGGAAGCATCTGGCGATCTCTATGCAAATGGATTGACTACCTTCCGCAAAGTCACACTTCCGCTTTCGATGCCAGGTGTTGTCGCCGGAACGTTACTTACCTTTATTCCAGCAGCTGGCGACTACGTCAATGCCGCAATCCTCGGTAGCCCGCAGACCAAGATGATCGGTAACGTCATCGAGTCT
>JBEGTC010000079.1:0-5394 GCA_041179565.1 Actinomycetota bacterium | reverse complement strand
GCGCTTCCTGCCACGATATCCATCTGCTCCGCCATCGTTGCAATGACATGAGTTCCAGAGTCTGGCGTAAATTCGGCAGAGCTTGCATCTGTGATTCCGGCGAGGTTACGTGCCGCCTCAATCACCATGCACTGTAATCCTAGACAGAGGCCGAGGGTTGGAATCTTCTGCTCACGTGCATATTTGAGTGCGCCAAGTTTTCCTTCGATACCTCTGATTCCGAATCCACCCGGCACACAGATAGCATCGAGCGTTGAAAGTTCGCGAGCTGCTCCTTCAGGTGTTTCGCAGTTATCGCTCGGAATCCAAACGATTTCAACCTTTGCATTATTTGCAAATCCGCCGGCACGTAGCGCCTCTGAAACAGATAGGTATGCATCGGGAAGATCGATGTATTTTCCAACGAGGCCAACTCTTACGTGATGGGCTGGATTGTGTACCTTTTGTAGAAGCGAGTCCCACTCGCCCCACTGAACTTCATGCCCACCGAGCGCTAAGCGGCGAACAATGTACGAGTCGAGACCTTCGCTATTGAGGACCTTCGGAA
Source organism: Actinomycetota bacterium (assembly GCA_041179565.1). GTDB lineage: Bacteria > Actinomycetota > Actinomycetes > Nanopelagicales > Nanopelagicaceae > Planktophila. The sequence continues at coordinate 4,847 of JBEGTC010000079.1, read as the reverse complement.
TATCGTAGATTGATGGCGCATCGACGGCGGCAACTACCGCCTCCATATCGACATCGCACATCAAGGAGATCTTCTTCTTGATTCCTTCTGGGATTGGACGGTCGCAGCGGAGCACGATGCCATCGGGTGCGATACCAATACTGCGAAGAGCAGCGATACTGTGTTGAGTTGGCTTGGTCTTCAATTCGCCTGATGGGCCGATGTATGGAACAAGTGAGATGTGGAGATAGAAAACATTATCTCGACCAACCTCTTGGCGAATCTGTCGAGCCGCCTCTAAGAATGGTTGGGATTCGATATCGCCAACCGTTCCACCAATCTCGGTAATCACGACATCAATCTCGGGTGAATCGTTTCCGAGCATTCGCTCTTTAATTTCATTGGTGATGTGCGGAATTACCTGAACTGTCTCACCAAGGTACTCGCCGCGTCGCTCACGCGCGATAACTCGCGAATAGACCTGTCCGGTCGTCACATTTGCTGAACCCTCGAGATTGCGATCTAGGAAACGCTCATAGTGGCCGATATCGAGATCGGTCTCAGCGCCATCGTCGGTAACGAAGACCTCACCATGCTGGAAGGGGTTCATGGTTCCTGGGTCTACGTTGAGATATGGGTCGAGTTTCTGCATCGTCACTCGAATTCCGCGGGCGACTAAGAGGCGACCGAGGCTCGATGCGGTTAGACCTTTGCCTAGACTTGAGGCGACGCCACCGGTGACGAAGATGTGTTTAGTGACATGTCCATGGCTCTGCTCTTTCTGGCTCATGGGGGTCGAACCTATCACTATTTCCCGCTGCTACCTCGCATCGCCAGGAGTTCGGCGGCGTGTTCTAGGGCGCTGGTCGATTCTTCGAGGCCGGCGAGCATCCGAGCGATCTCTTCGACTCGAGCGCTCTCCGTGAGTTTCTCCACACCTGATTCAACGATGCTGCCATCGCTTCGCTTCTCGACGCGAAAGTGCGTATCTGCCCACGCTGCAACTTGCGGTAGATGGGTCACCACGATTACTTGAGCGTTCTCCGCTAAGAGGTGGAGTCTGCGTCCAACCTCGATCGCAGCCTTACCGCCAACTCCCGCATCGACCTCATCGAAGATATAGGTTCCGACTGGATGCGATCTTGCAATGACAACTTCAAGGGCCAACATGATTCGAGACATCTCGCCACCTGATGCCCCCTTGCCTATCGCTACCTTCGCTGCAGTTGCATGAGCTTTAATTGCGATAGAAACTTCGTCACAACCAGTCGCGGTAAAATCACTCTCTTTAAGCGCGCCAGAGTAATCCGGTGTCACAACATCAATAATCAATTCGGTATGTGGCATCGATAACTGCTTTAACTCGATAGAGACAGCAGATGAGAGCTCTGCCGCCGCATGTGTTCGCGCTTGCGTAAGTTTCTTGGCTGCAGCAAGTAGAGCCTTCTTTATCTCACCTAACTCGCGCTCGAGCTCGTTGATTCGATCGTCGCCGCCACGAAGATCGGCGATTTCCTCGCGTCCTTGCTTGGCGCGCGCTGCAATTTCGATTAAGGCGAGATCTACATCGCTCTCGCTACTCCACTTCTTTACAAAGGCTACAAGTGCAGCTCGTCGCTCTTGGAGGAAGTTGAGGCGATCGGGATCAGCTTCAAGCGAAGACAGGTATGAGGTAAGGTCTCTTGTCGCCTCATCAAGGGCGAAGAAGCTCTCAGCAACTTGATCAGCGATGGCATCTAGTCGCGAATCGCGACCTTTAGCGTTCTCTAGAAATTTCTTAGCTGCACCTAGGGCAGTGAGCGCCCCACCATCCTCACTATTAGCTGCCTCGGTTGCACCCGCCGCGGCGATGCGGAGATCTTCTACGCTCGATAGTCGAGAGATCTCATCTACCGTCGCTGCATACTCCCCTCGAGTAGCTTTTAACTTACTCCACCCTTCGAGTAGCTCTTCTAAGTCCGCGATCTCTCGATCGCGTATTGTGGACGCGCTCTTCATCGCCTTGATCCGGCTCTTTAAATCGAGATATGAGCTGTACGCATCGGTGTAACCGGTCAGAGCCTTTTCGATTTCCACACCACCGAAGCGATCAAGAAGTTCTCGCTGCCTCGCAGGTTTTACCAATTGAACATTGGCGGATTGGCCATGGATTTCAATTAAATTTTCGCTCAACTCTGCAAGAACACTGGCCGGCACAGTCGATCCATTGCAGAGGGCCTTACTTTTGCCATCGCTATTGACTGAGCGAGAGAAAATCAATTGGCCATTTTCAAGTGCAATATCTGCATCGTCCAATTTCCCTGAAAGTGGTGATGGTATTGAAGCAGGCGTGGTGAAGGTAGCCGAGGTAGTTAGTCGATCTGTTCCTGAGCGAACTAAGGAGTTATCTGATTTTCCACCTAGAACTAAGTTAAGGGCAGTAAGAATCATCGTCTTTCCGGCACCAGTTTCGCCAGTTAAGACATTGAGACCGCGACCTAGCTCTAGATGTGATTCTTCAATGATTCCAAGATTGCGAATTGCAATCTCTTCTAGATAGGTGCGCTCACTCACCACGCCATCCTTCGACGGGAAGCTTAAATTTAGCAACAAGTCGGTCGGTAAAGAGAGTTGGATGCACGTGGGCTAACTTGATTACATGCGGATAACGCGTAATTACTACCCGATCTCCTTCAAGCAGCGGAAGTTTTCTCAGGGCATCAGCTGAAAGGAGCGCCACCGGCGATTCGATTGTTACAACAATCTCAGACTTAGTTGAGACCACCATTGGACGCGAGAAGAGGGCATGAGCCGAGATTGGCAGAACAACTAGCGCATCAATCTCTGGCCAGAGAACTGGACCACCAGCGCTAAATGCGTAAGCGGTCGATCCGGTCGGAGTGGCAACAATCAACCCGTCGCATCCCCAATGCGAGAGCGGACGACGATCAATCTCAACAAAGAGTTCGACCATAGTGGTGCTATCTCGCTCGACGGTGATTTCGTTGAGCGCCCATCCGTTGGAGATTTCTGCACCGCCACGTAGCACTGAATATCCCAGAACCATTCGACTTTCGTAGACATAACTCTTATCTATGACGCTCTGGGCGATATCTGCAATAGCGGGTTTTTCGACCTCGGCCAAGAAACCGACATGTCCAAGATTGATTCCGAGCAATGGGATATTGCGGAGCAAAGTAGCCTCAGCCCCACGCAAAATGGTGCCATCGCCGCCTAGAACAATGCCGATCTCCACATCACCAATACCGTCATTTGATACGTGGGTGATATTGCTAATTGCAACCTCAGAAGGTGAGATAACTTCAAATCCTTCGCTGATGAGCAACTTAGCTAAATCGCTAGCGGCTGAGATCGCCTCACTGCGCGAAGGGTTGATAAAAATTGCTGCGCGACGAGTGGTCATGCCGGACCTGCTGCAATCGCCTGGTCGAGCGCCGCTTCTTCAATAGCTGGTGCGCCACGGCGGAGCCAGAGGAAGTACTCGACATTGCCGGCTGGACCTGGAAGTGGTGATGCTGCGATCCCCATAGTGCCAAGGCCAACATCGTAGGCGGAGTCTGCAACATCTAAAACAGCAGCTTTGCGAAGTTCTGGATCGCGTACAACTCCCCCAGCCCCGAGCTTCTCGCGTCCAACTTCAAATTGCGGCTTCACCATCAGAACAAAGTCAGCATCAGAGCGCGAAACAGCAGCTAACGCAGGTAAGACGAGCGAGAGCGAGATGAACGAGAGATCAGCGACCACGAGTTCAATCTCTTCTCCCACTTGATCGCCGGTGAGGTGGCGAATATTTGTGCGATCGAGAACCTTTACTCGCTCATCGGTGCGTAGCTCCCAGGCAAGTTGGCCATAGCCAACATCTACCGCGACTACTCGCTTAGCGCCTCGTCGCAGGAGGACGTCGGTAAAACCACCAGTGGACGCTCCAGCATCGAGACAGACCTTTCCTTCGACCTTTACCTCGGTAAAGACATCGAGAGCGCCAGCTAACTTATGTCCGCCGCGAGAGACGAAATCATCGCGATCGCCCTGTAGAACGATTGAGGTCTCAGCATCTACCTGTGTAGCAGGTTTCGTTGCTGGAATGCCATTTACTAGAACTGAACGAGACTCGATTAAATCTGCGGCCTGTTCGCGTGAGCGCGCGAGTTCGCGGCGAACGAGTTCGGCATCAAGTCTGGTCTTCATAGCAGCTCAACGAGTGAGATTAAAGTCCATCAATCGAGTTGAGAGAATCTTGTAACTTCTTATGAAGCGCATCAAAGCGGGCAGCGTGCTCTGAGAGATCACTGTTATCGATCTCCTCTAATTCGCGGCGGACGCCATCTACGATTGTCTCGTCGCTATTTGTAGCCTCTGGGAACTCGCTCATTACCTACTCGCCTTCTTTGCGCTCTTCTTGGTCGCACTACTTGCTGATTTCGAAGTTGATTTCGAAGTTGATTTTGCCTTTGGCGCAGCGCTCTTTCGCGTCGCCTTGCCAGCTCTCTCGATCACTTCGATTCGAGCTACCAAGGCATCGTATTCCTCGCGCTTTACAAAGCCCATCTTTGAAACGCTCGCCTCAACCTCTTCGGAAATCTTCGCCTTCACAGATTCAGCGCTCTCGCGCGCCCAGTCGTTGAGGGCCGCTGCCACCTCGGTGGGAGTTCGCTCGCCCTCGGAGAGCTGGTTGAAATAGCTCTTAAGGGTTGAGAGAAGCTCTAACGCTGGGTTCTTAGCCATGGTCTAAGAGTAACCGTTCTCGACCTGCGTAGGCGCGCTCAACTTCTACTTACGAATAGTTTAGAGGCGAGTAATTGTCGCTGCCTCTATCTGCCAACGGCTGGCAAGACCAGCGGGCCCTTGCCAAAATCGTCGGTGAATGG
>JBEGTC010000078.1:0-6701 GCA_041179565.1 Actinomycetota bacterium | reverse complement strand
ATCTCAATCTTTATCGGAATCTTTGCCATCGCGTGGATCTTCCCGCTGATTTGGACGATTTACTCATCGCTACGTCCATACATTGATCTTGAGGCCAACGGTGTCTTCTCTGTTCCCGAGACCTTGAATTTGCAGAACTACTTCGACGCAATCCGTCGAATGAACCTTCCGCTCTACTTCACCAACACCGCCATCATCACAATTCCAGCGGTCTTCTTAACGCTCTTCTTGGGATCGCTGATGGCATTCGTTGTCTCGCGCTACTCATTTAAGGCAAATGTCGGTCTCCTGCTCTTCTTCACTGCAGGTAACTTGCTCCCAGGTCAGTTGATCTTTATCCCGCTCTTTAAGATGTATCTCGCAATTGGTGATGCAGTCGGAAATCGACGATTCTTATATGACTCGCACTGGGGAATCATTCTGATTCACGTTGCATTCCAGATGGGTTTTGCCACCTTTGTACTTAGCTCATATATGAAGACGATTCCAAAAGAGATCTCTGAGTCAGCGATGATCGATGGCGCATCGGTATTTACCCACTACTTCAACATCATCTTGCCGCTCTTGCGTCCAGCTCTGGCATCGCTCACCGTATTGATGACCACCTGGATCTATAACGACTTCTTCTGGGCTCTTGTTCTCACCTCGTCGGATAACAAGCGACCAATTACCTCGGGTCTTGGGCGATTGACCGGAGAGTTTGTCACCGATTACAACCTGCTGGCGGCCGGTGCGATGATCGCTGCCCTGCCTACCCTGATTGTCTTCTTCGTCCTCCGTAAGCAGTTCGTCTCGGGCCTCACTCTGGGCTCAACAAAGGGCTAACTTTCACCGTTTTTACCGCTCCAGATCTGCCTTTGAGCCAATTTTTACTTTCTCGCCCTAACGCTTAGACTGCGTCCTCTACCACTGCCCCCCTAGCTCAGTCGGTAGAGCGTTTCCATGGTAAGGAAAAGGTCACCGGTTCGATTCCGGTGGGGGGCTCGCAGGTACAACTGAATAGTTTGAAGCAAGATCTAGGCGGGGTAGCTCAGCTTGGTAGAGCAAGCGGCTCATAATCGCTGTGTCGTGGGTTCAAATCCCGCCTCCGCTACCAGATTTTCGATCGGAATTTTGTCCACAAGCGTGGCCTCAGGTAGCCTGAGCCCACCAATCACGAAGGAGTAACACCATGGCAAGCAAGAGCGCGGACGTACGTCCAAAGATCACCATGGCATGCGTCGATTGCAAAGAGCGTAACTACATCACCAAGAAGAACCGCCGCAACGATCCAGATCGCATGGAACTCAAGAAGTTCTGCCCTCGTTGCAAGTCTTCAACTCTTCACCGCGAAACCCGCTAATGATCAGCCCGGAATCAATCGGGCGTACCTTTCCTGGTACTAAATCAATCACTGTAACTCAATCTGAAATCGATCAGTTCTGCGCTGTCATCGGCGAGAGCGATACCTCGATTGCGCCGCCTACCTTCTCAATCCGCATCTCACTCGATCAATCAGAGGCGATTCTTACCAGCCCTGAAGTTGGTATCAAGTGGGACCGCCTAGTGCATGGCGATCAGAAGTTTGAAATCAAGCGCCCAATTAAAGCTGGCGATGTTGTGACATGTTCTTCGACTATCGAGAGCGCTCGCGTTGTAGCCGGAAATGAAATCATCTCCGTTCGCTCTGATATTTCAACTGCAGATGAGCTCCTAGTTTCATCATGGTCGACACTGGTGATTCGCGCATGATTAAGGATCAAGTCTTAACTGAACAGGTCTTCACCATAAATCGCGATCTACTGAAGCGCTACGCCGATGCAAGCGGTGACCAAAATCCAATCCATCAAGATGAGGCTTTCGCTAAATCTGTAGGTCTGCCTGATGTTATTGCGCATGGCATGCTTTCGATGGCGCTCGTTGGCAAATACATCTCAGATCTCGCCGGCGGGTCAGCTAATGTCATCGAGTTCGGCGCGCGATTTACCAAGCCAGTTATAGTTCCAGCCGGAGTCGATGTAGATCTCACAGTAAGCGCCACAGTGACCGAGGTTGCTGGAGAGTTCGCAACTCTAGCTATCACAGCCTCATCTGCCGGAGTAAAAGTTTTAGGCATGGCCAAGACGGTAATTAAACTGTGAGCGCGCCGGAGTCAGTTCACGAGCTAGCTCGTGCTCGTCAGGCAGCGCGCGCTGAGAAAGACTTTGCAAAGTCAGACCAACTCCGCGCCGAGATTGCATCGCTTGGTTTTGAGGTTGTCGATGTCGCCGGGGGATATGAGCTCCGACCAAAGAAGCGTTATGCAACATATGAATCGACCCGCGATATCCGCCCAATAAATTCCGGGAAATACGAGATCACGGTAGCGATGATTATCGATGGCTTCCATGACGATGCAATCGAGACCATTAAGACCATCAAGGCTAATAGCGATTGTGCAATTACGGCGCTAGTTCTCGGCGAACCTGGTGCTCTAGTTGATCAGCTCGATGCGCGCACCTCGTTGGTGGTAGTCACCGAGAACTTTGGCTGGGGCGAGAACGCAAATGCGCTATTGCGGAATGTCACCAGTGAATACATCGTCATTATGGATCCATCTACCCGCTTTACTGGTGATGCAATTACTCCGGCTTTAGCCGAACTCAAGAAGCGCGAATTTGTTGCTGTCGGATGGCGTGGCGGTCTGGTCAATCTCGAAGATGACTGGCGGAGCATCGAAGATAAGGGTGTTGGCGAAGTCGATGTTCTCTTTAGCTACTTTATCGCGATGCATCGTGAGGATGCGTTAGCTGCTCGTGGCTTTAGCAACCGCGCTGTTTTCTACCGCAACGCTGATATCGAATTCTCACTTGGACTTCGCCATGCAAATGGTCGATTACTGCAGATGGAGTTGCCGCTTGAGCAAGATCGCCATCATGGCTATCACGACTCTGATCCTGATTACCGCGACCTTCAATCTAAGAAGAATTACGACCGGATTCTCGAGCGCTTCCGTGGCAAGACTGCCATTCTCTCACCGCGCAGATAGCCACCATCTAGTAAAGTCTGGCTATGACTACACTCGATAAATACACATCGCTTCGGGTGGGTGGTCCTGCTAAGAAAATCGTAAATGTCTCGACCGAAGACGAAATCATCGAGGCGATAGAGGCCGCTGGTGATTCACCAGTTTTGATTCTGGGCGGCGGAAGCAATGTTCTCGTGGCAGATAGCGGCTTTGCCGGCACCGTAATTCATATCGCCAACAATCAGGCCGAATCTGAGGTCGATGCTTGCAGCGGTGCAACGCTCACAATTGGCGCTGGCGAGAATTGGGATGATTTTGTCCGGGCGACAATATCTCGCGGCTTTGCCGGGCTAGAGACGCTGAGCGGTATTCCCGGAACAGTTGGAGCAGCGCCAATTCAAAATATCGGTGCCTATGGCCATGAGGTTGCTGAGTTCATCACCCGAGTTCGCACCTACGATCGACAGTCCAAAGCGATCAAGACCTTTACCAATAGCGAGTGCGAATTCGAGTATCGCAATTCGATCTTTAAGCGAACCCCTGGCCGATATGTGGTTCTCTCAGTGCAGTTCCAAATTCGCCGCGGTGAAACTTCCACGCCGATCACTTATGCAGAACTGGCGAAGAAGCTCGGGATAGCAGTGGGGGATAAGGCGCCGGTTGTAGATGTACGTACCGCCGTTATGGAACTTCGCGCAGCAAAGGGAATGTTGCTAAACCCAGATGATAAAGATTCATGGTCAGCGGGATCATTCTTCACCAACCCGATTGTCACGAGCGAAGTTGCTGCGGCGCTTCCAGTCGATGCGCCAAAGTGGCCACTTGAAGATGGTCGCGTAAAGACCAGCGCAGCTTGGCTCATCGAACATTCCGGAATTGATAAGGGCCACGAACATGGTGGTGCGCGCGTGAGCTCTAAGCATGTATTAGCGCTTACCAACTCAGGAAGCGCAACAGCAGAAGAGCTACTGCAATTAGCTCGCGAGGTACGTATGCGCGTTGAAGCGAAGTTTGGAATTACCCTCGAGCCAGAGGTAAATCTTGTAGGTCTCGCTCTTTAAAGCAAGGAACTACACCTGCTCAGTAAGTAACTTCTTAATGCGCCCAATACCTTCAACGATATCTTCATCGCTCGTTGCGTAAGAGAATCGAAGGTAACCAGAAGGTCCAAATGCCTCACCAGGAACTGCAGCAACTTCAACTTCATCCAAGATGATTGTTGCTAACTCTGCTGATGTGTTCGCTACCTTGCCACGGATCGACTTTCCAAGGACCCCCTTAACAGATGGATAGACATAGAAAGCGCCTTGCGGGGTTGGGCATTCAATTCCTGGAATTTCATTGAGCAATCCAACGATCAACTTACGTCGGCGATCAAAGGCAACTCCCATTTCGTGTACTGCATCGAGATTTCCGGTGAGTGCAGCAATCGCAGCGCGCTGCGAAACGTTGGCAACATTGGAAGAGAGGTGTGATTGAAGGTTTGTTGCCGCCTTAATGACATCCTTCGGACCAATCATCCAGCCCACACGCCAACCGGTCATTGCATATGTCTTTGCAACACCGTTGAGAATGATTGTTGTATCGGCAAGCTCTGGAACTACAACTGGCATTGATGGCGCAGTAGCACCGTCATAGAGCAAGTGCTCATAAATTTCATCAGCAATAATCCAGATATTGTTCTTCAAAGCCCACTGACCGATTGCCTTTACTTGTTCAGCCGAGTAAACCGAACCAGTCGGGTTAGATGGCGAACAGAACAAGAGCGCCTTAGTCTTTCCGGTGCGCGCAGCTTCAAGCTGATCTACATTGACGAGATAGTTCTGAGTTTCATCAGCAAAAACTTCAACCGCTTTTCCGCCGGCAAGTTTGATTGCCTCTGGATATGTTGTCCAGAACGGTGCTGGAAGAATTACCTCATCGCCTGGATCGAGAATTGTTGCGAAGGCTTGATAGACAGCTTGCTTTCCACCATTGGTAACCAAAACCTGATCGACTGTGATCTCATAGTTGGAGTCGCGCTTTGTCTTATCTACGATCGCTTGGCGAAGTTCTGGTAGACCTGGTGTTGGTGTGTATCGGTGATTTGCTACAACCTTTGTCGCCGCTGCTGCCGCTTCGACAATATAAGAAGGTGTAGGAAAGTCTGGTTCGCCTGCACCAAAGCCGATCACTGGACGACCTGCTGCCTTGAGGGCTTTGGCCTTTCCATCGACTGCGAGGGTGGCTGACTCTGCGATAGCTGCGATACGCGCTGAAATTCTGCTCATGAGCGTAAGTCTGCCCTATCGCCCCACCTACCCGCCCGTTGGATAAGCGTGGACAGAAAGGGATGCCTCTCACATTCGAGGCCCCGCCCGAGAAAAATCTCTCGCGAAGGGCAATAGCTCAATTGGCTAGAGTTGCCGTCTCCAAAGCGGCCGGTTGGGGGTTCGAGTCCCTCTTGCCCTGCAAGTAGTAAAGAAGTGTGAAACGAAGAAGTAAACGAGAGAAAAGGTAAGAAGATGAGTGAAGCAGTAGAGAAGTCAGCGGAGAGTTCCGAGGGCAAGCTCAACGTTTTCGCGCGCGTGGGCCTCTTCTATCGCCAGGTAATCAATGAGCTGAAGAAGGTCGTTTGGCCAACCCGAGACATGCTCACCACCTATACCGCTGTCGTTCTCGTCTTCGTTGTTTTCATCATCGCAGTTGTATCTGTAATCGACCTAGTACTTACCAAGGTCGTCTTCTGGGTATTCGGTTAAGGGGAGATCATGACTGAAGAGATTAAGCACGACGCATTTGAGGCGGCACTTGTTGCGCACGCCGAAGAAGTTGCTGCTCCAGTTGTAGAGGAAGAAGTTCCAGCTCAGGCAGCTGAGTCAGATCTCGCGCTCGCTAGCGATGAAGATGGCGATATCGAATCAGATGAGAACGATCCCAATGCAGAGTTCCGTCGCTCATTGGCTACCGCTGCCGGCGATTGGTATGTAATCCACTCTTATGCTGGATACGAGAAGAAGGTCAAGGGCAACCTAGCCAACCGTATCCATACCCTCAACATGGAGGATTACATCTTCCAGGTAGAAGTTCCTGAGGAAGAGGTAGTCGAATTTAAGAACGGCGCTCGCAAGGTTGTGAAGCGCAACGTCTATCCAGGTTATGTTCTCGTACGTATGGATCTCACCGATGAGTCATGGTCTGTTGTACGTAATACCCCTGGCGTAACAGGTTTTGTTGGTAATGCACATAACCCAAGCCCGCTCTCACTCGATGATGTCGAGAAGATCCTTGCACCACGTCCATCTAAGAAGGGCGATAAGGTCGAGGCGAAGGATGTCGACTTCGAAATCGGCGAGTCAGTCACCGTTATGGATGGTCCATTTGCAACGTTGCCAGCCAACATTTCAGAGATCATGCCAGAGCAGGCAAAGCTCAAGGTATTGGTATCTATCTTCGGTCGCGAGACACCAGTAGAGCTCGGCTTCAACCAAGTTCAGAAGATCGTATAAATCTAAAGTTTCACTAGAAAAAACCAAGAGAAAAAGAGAAAAGAAATGGCACCAAAGAAGAAGGTATCTGGCTTTATCAAGCTCCAGATCCAAGCTGGCGCTGCTACACCTGCTCCACCAGTAGGTCCAGCGCTCGGTCAGCACGGCGTAAACATCATGGAGTTCGTCAAGGCGTACAACGCTGCGACTGAAAGCCAAAAGGGTCAGATCATTCCGGTTGAGATCAC
>JBEGTC010000077.1:0-5507 GCA_041179565.1 Actinomycetota bacterium | reverse complement strand
GAGCGGCCCGCTATCTTGGTTGCCACTCATGAAGAATCCCGTGATTGCAAGGGCAATTGCCGCTAAGAATGAACCGCCATAGATCATCGCGCTGCGACGGGTGAAGAGTGGCTCGCTCGCAACCTTGGTCGTAACCTGCTGACCGCGATGAACTCGCTGCAGATCGCTGAGCATTGCGCCTGCGCTCTGGTAACGATCAGCTGCTTTCTTAGAGAGTGCAACTTTAAGAATGGTATCTACACCTGCAGGAAGATCTGGCTGGATAGCGCGAGCTGAAGGAATATCACCAGATACATGTTGATATGCAATTGAAACTGGCGTCTCACCGGTAAATGGTGGCTGGCCGGTAAGAAGTTCGAAGAGCAGACAACCAGTAGAGTAAATGTCGCTTCGGGCATCAGCAGATTCGCCAACTGCTTGTTCTGGTGAGAGATATTGCGCCGTTCCCACGACATTCCAAGTGCTGGTAAGTGTTGCACCGAGATCATCCATGGCGCGAGCGATACCAAAATCCATCACCTTCACATCACCAGTGCTGGTGATCATGATGTTTGCTGGCTTAATATCGCGGTGAACAATATTGCGCTGATGCGAATACTCAAGTGCGGTGAGAGTCTGCTCAACAATAGAGAGCGCATCTTCCAGCGCAACTCGCTCTCCTTGATGAATAAGCGAGCGGAGGGTATGGCCTGAGACGAGCTCCATAACAATGTATGGCGCAGGTTCTTCACCTGAGTCATAGACAGCAACGATGCCAGGGTGATTTAAACCTGCGGCAGCCTTCGCCTCCTTGCGGAAACGAGCTACGAATGAAGGATCTTTTGCTAAATCACTACGAAGAATCTTTACCGCAACTTCACGCGAGAGACGTTGATCTTGTGCGATATAGACATCGGCCATTCCGCCGGTACCAATCATCTCGCCAAGTAGGTAGCGATCACCAAGGAGCTGAGACATCACTGTGCGGCTCCTAACAGTGCAATGGGTTCCTGAATATCGTTATCTAAGACGTCAGCAACGATAACGGTTACATTGTCTGGCGCACCGTTCTCATGGGCTGCGGCCACGAGCGCGTCGGTTGCTACTCCGCGAGCCTTTCCCTTAAGCAGAGCCTTGATCTCTTTGTCGGTGAGCACATTGGAGAGACCATCGCTACAGAGAAGGAATCGATCGCCAGATTTAACCTCATAGATACTCAGTGGTGGCTGGTTTCGCCCCTCACCCATTAAGACTTGGGTGAGTACTGAACGTTGTGGATGGGTTGCAATATCGGCCTCAGTGATTGAGCCTTGCGCAAGTAGCTCCTGAATAACAGTGTGGTCGGTACTTAACTGCTCGAAGGTATTTCCGCGAAGGCGATAGATTCGAGAATCACCAATGTGTAGCGCAGCAACGCTATTGCCACGTAAGAAGAGCGCAGAGAGAGTTGTACCCATGCCGGCAAGCTGCGGACTCTCACTTACATACTCTGAGATAACCGAATCGATAACGCTCAACGAAGATGCATATAGATCATCAGCGGAGTCGATATCGCAATCGCTCTTAGTGAAAACTTCAGCTTCACGAGCAAGAGTTGTGATGGCAAGGCGCGATGCAACTTCACCTGCAGCGTGACCACCCATTCCATCTGCAACAGCGATGAGAAAACGTGAGGTGAGCGCAGAATCCTCATTTCCGGCACGCACCAAACCAACGGCAGACTTTCCTGCAGTAGCAAAGTAGAACGTGCTCATAGCGCAATCCTAACCTTTAACCTCAGTTTGCTACTCTCACCCTCATGCAGATCTATGCGCATAGAGGCGCCAGTGGCGACTTCCCAGAGCACACCGAGCCGGCATACCTCGGTGCAATAGAGCAAGGAGCCGATGGCTTCGAGTGCGATGTGCGTCTTACCCGCGATGAAGTTCCGGTCCTCTGGCATAACTCTTCTATGCTCGAACGCGCAGGAAGCGATTCGTTGATTGCAGAGCTGACCTACGAGCAGGTCAAGATTCGATACCCACAGATCTTAAATCTCAACCAATTTCTCGATATTGCTCTCAGCGCAGATAAAGGTGTTCTGATTGAGACAAAACACCCGGTTATTAGTGGCAATCGCATTGAAGAAGTTGTTGAAGAGATTCTTACCAGCCGCAAAGTGCTCAACAGAATAGATGTTTCGGTGATGTCCTTTAGTTGGAATGCAATTGAGAAGATGCACCGAATTAATAAGAAGATTCCAACCACGTTCCTACTGCACGGAAAGACGCCGCTATTGCAAGCGAAATTCTCATCAGCTTCATCGATTGGACCTGGCATTTCAATCGTGCGGGAGCGACCAGAGATAATTGAGAAATTCCGACAATGGGGCCGGAGTATCAATCTCTGGACGGTAGATAGCGGTTCTGATGTCGAACTAGCTCGTGATTTAGGCGTAGATATTCTGATTACAAATAAGCCGGCGCAGGCACGTACATTCCTTTAGTATCCTTAGCCAATGCACACTTACGCCTACTTGGGGCCAGCAGGCACCTTTACCGAGGCGGCGCTACAGAAGATCACTGCCAGCGGTGATGTGCGCAATCCATATATCAATGTCACGGCAGCCCTCGATGCAGTTCGCGCAGGTGAGGCCGATTACGCGCTAGTGCCGATTGAGAATTCGGTCGAAGGTGTCGTTGCACGTACGCTCGACGAGTTGGCAACAGGTATACCTCTTACTATTGCAGCTGAAGTCACGCTAGCCGTTACCTTCGATCTCATGGCCAAGCCGGGGACGACTCAAATAAATCGAATCGGCACCCATCCACATGCAGAGTCGCAGTGCCGTACATATCTATCTAAGAACTATCCCCACGCTGAGATTGTCCCAACCAACTCCACCGCAGCGGCAGCTGAACTTGTGGCGAAGGGGCAGCTCGATGCCGCGATTGCTTCATCGGCTGCAGCGGCAAACTTTGGTTTAGAGATTGTGGCGGCCAATATCGGCGATAACCAAGCTGCCGTTACACGCTTTATCTCCGCCCAGAAGCCGGGATTTATCCCAGCGCCCACCGGCCATGATCGAACCTCCTTGGTGGTCTATATCGATATCGATCACGCTGGTGCGTTACTTGAGATTCTCTCGGTCTTCGCCAAATTCGATGTAAATCTCACCTTTATCCAATCACGTCCCACTGGACGCGAGCTCGGTCACTACCATTTCATCATTGATGTCGAAGGCCATATCAACGATGAGCCAGTTGCTCGTTCGATGGAAGAGCTCCGCGAAATCTGCGACGACATTAGATTTTTAGGTTCGTACCCACGGGAGGCGCGCGCATGATTGATATCAAGTTCCTACGAGAGAACCCAGATGTTGTTCGCGCATCCCAGAAAGGTCGCGGAGAGAAGGTCGAACTCGTCGATCAGATCATCGCTATCGACGAACAGAAGCGCGCTGCGATAAATGAATTTGAATTACTTCGCCAAGAACAGAACATCCTCTCCAAGAGCGTTGGTGCAGCAAAGGGTGATGAGAAAGCTGCGCTACTGGCCAATGCCAAAGAGCTCGCCGATAAGGTAAAGGCAGCTGATGCCAAGCGGGCTGAGGTAGAAGAGCAGGCCAAGCAGTTGGTTATGCAACTCTCTAACTTGCTTGATGTTGATGCGCCAATCGGCGGCGAAGAGGACTTTGTCACCATCGAACATGTGGGTACGCCGCGAGATTTCACCGCAGATGGCTTCGAACCTCGAGATCACGTCGAGCTTGGTAAGTTACTTGGCGCAATCGATACCGAGCGCGGGGCAAAAGTTGCTGGCTCTCGCTCTTATTACCTCACTGGCGCAGGTGCGCTCCTTGAGTTCGCGCTCGTCAATTACGCGATTCAATCTGCACTTAAGAATGGATTTACACCAGTCATTCCACCAGTTCTAGTCAATCCTTCTGCGATGGAGGGCACTGGCTTCTTAGGACAAGCGGCTGAGAATGTCTATCGAATTGAGAGAGACGATGTCTATCTTGTCGGTACCTCCGAGGTACCACTAGCGGCGATGCATATGGATGAGATCATCTCCGCCGATAAGTTGCCACTTCGCTATGCCGGTTACTCATCATGTTTCCGCCGCGAGGCAGGCACCTATGGCAAAGACACCCGCGGAATCATTCGCGTGCACCAATTCGACAAGGTAGAGATGTTCTCCTTCTGTAAGCCAGAAGATGCGAAGGAAGAACATAAGCGTCTCTTGCAGTGGGAGAAGGATTTCTTAGTTGCGATGGAGATACCTTTCCGCGTAATCGATGTTGCATCAGGAGATCTCGGATCAAGTGCAACCCGTAAATTCGATATTGAGGCCTGGATACCTACCCAAGGCGCTTATCGCGAAGTAACCAGCACCTCTAATTGCACCGAGTTCCAAGCTCGCCGACTCAATATTCGTTACAAGGATTCTGAAGGCACCAAGGCGATTGCAACACTAAACGGAACGCTCGTTGCGATTCCACGCATGATTGTTGCGATTCTTGAGAACCATCAGAACGCAGATGGCACCGTCAATGTGCCGGCAGCGCTTCAGCCATTCTTGGGAACTGCAAAGTTAGAGCTCGTGTGACTTCTCTACAACAGCAGCGCCCAAAGTTAATTGCAACTGATCTCGACGGCACCATCGTCACTCATGACGGGCTGATCTCAGAGCGCACAATCAGCGCCTTTAAGCGCGCCCGCGATCTAGGTGTTGAGATCTTCTTCGTTACCGGACGTCCGCCACGTTGGATGCCTGAGATTCGAGAGGCATTTGGTTTTGGAAATGCAATCTGTGGCAACGGCGCAATGTTGTATGACTTGATGGGCGATAAAGTTTTAGAAGAGTGGTTAATCGAAGTACCTGATCAATTAGAGACAGTAAATCGTCTCCGCAAATCTATCCCTGAAGTCTCATTTGCAGTGGAGTCACATAATTACTTCCATCGCGAGAAGGCATACATACCTCGCTGGGATGTTGGACTAGACAATATCGGTGTTCATACAATTGAAGAGATCATCAAAGCGCCGGCGTTAAAGATGTTGGCGAGATGTTCGACGCAGAATCTCTCATCGGATGAGATGCTGGAGATTGCAACTCGTGAATTAGTTGATCTCGTGACCGTTACTCACTCAAATCCACATGATTCGCTCCTTGAAATTTCCGCGCTCGGAGTTTCTAAAGGCGCAACGCTTGCGCGCATGGCGGGACGTCTCGGAATCGAAGCCGCTGATTGCGTTAGCTTCGGTGATAATCCAAATGACTTCTCAATGCTTGCGTGGGCTGGTCGCTCATATGCGATGTCATCTGGCCACCCAGATGGCGCTAAGTACGCCAAGAGCATCGCCGGCCCCTGCGAGGAGGATGGCGTTGCCATCGCCATCGAGGCGCTCCTCGATCTGCCCGCTGCCTAATTTTTGAAAACCCACCCACCTCTAGTAGCCTCTCCCACGGAGGACTCGCATAGCGGCCGAGTGCACCGGTCTTGAAAACCGGCAGGTGAAAGCCTCGTGGGTTCAAATCCCACG
>JBEGTC010000076.1:0-5517 GCA_041179565.1 Actinomycetota bacterium | reverse complement strand
CAACTGTTGAGACCGGTATTCAGATTCAAGTTCCGCTCTTTATTAAGCAGGATGAGGTCGTCTTGGTCGATACCCGAGATGGTTCTTATCTCGGTCGCGCCAACTAGTGAGCGCTCGGAGCAAGGCTCGTAAGCAGGCGCTCGATATCCTCTACGAGTCGGATATCCGAAGCAGCGATGCTCTAGCCACTCTCTCTTCGAGAGATGTGGTCGAGGATGGGCCTGATGCGCGTCCAATCCGTGAATTCACTCGCGAACTTATCTCGGGCGTCGTTGAACATAAGCGAAAGATTGATGAACTCATCGCGACCTACGCTCAAGGTTGGGATATGGACCGATTGGCAGCAGTCGATCGGAATATCTTGCGACTTGGGATCTATGAAATCCTCTGGAGTGAAGACCTCGCAGATGGAATAGCTATCGATGAGGCGCTCACCTTGGCTAAGGATCTTTCGACTGAGGATTCTGCGACCTTTATTCACGGTTTGCTCGGGCGAATCTCATCAATCAAGGATTCGATTTCTCGCTAGCCCTAATAAGTAGTCGTTTTGTTGTTAGGCGGCTCTCTAGCTCTTCAAAGTTGCAGTTCTCAATTAGGGTCAGAATCTCACCATCGCTCACGCGAAGTGAGAGAACTTGGCCGTTCCAATCCCGACGTTTGCGAACGATTGAAGAGAGGTATCTTCGCAAACCAAGATATTCACCATCGTTTCCATCAAGTTCTCTGACCCGCTTTAAATCGAAGATAAGTCGCTCTGCTGAATCGATATCTGTTGAGCCAGAAGGGTTTAAGAAGTATTCGACTGGAACTTGATAGATATCAGCCAACTGCTGGAGCCTCGCCAGCGAGATAGCTCGGGTCCCACGTTCATAAGAGCCAAGTACAACTGCCTTTATTAACCCACCGCTTAACTCTTCAAAACCTTGGAGAGTTAGCCCTCGCTCACGGCGGAGATCTCGCAAGAGTTGGGCCATACGTGCCTCGATATCTTCTTCCCTCATAACTCGCTCCTATCTCTAGAAAGCGAGGAGGTTATGCGAGTAGTGAGGCTTGGCACGCCGGTTTTACACAGCGGCCCCGCAATCGGTGGGCGTGGTAGGGTTACCCAGTTCCTTTAACGACCTGTCCAGTGAGGCAGGAAAGGAGAAGTTTATGAGCGCTGCTCTGACCGCCAGTGAGATCTCACGGGCGCTGACTCGGATCTCCCATGAGATTCTTGAGCGAAATTCTGGCTCCACCAATCTCACTATCCTCGGTATTCCTACCCGTGGAGCTCACCTCGCCTACCGTCTAGCTGCGATTATCGGCGAGATCGAGGGGGCGCCGATTCAGGTGGGAACTCTCGATATCACCCTCCATCGCGATGATCTTCGAATCCGAGCGCCTCGCCCCTTGATGGAGACTGTTATTCCACCTCTAGGTATTGAAGGTCGCACCGTTGTGCTCGTAGATGACGTTCTCTTCTCCGGTCGGACTATTCGGTCAGCCCTCGATGCCTTGGGTCAGATAGGTCGTCCAGAGCGGGTTCAACTCGCAGTACTCGTCGATAGAGGCCACCGCGAGCTACCAATCAAGGCTGACTTTGTGGGAAAGAATCTACCTACCTCCAAGTTGCAGAGCGTTAAGGTTCATCTCGTTGAGCAGGATGGCGCTGATGAGGTAACGATTGAGGGGGAGGACGCATGAAGAAGCATCTCCTATCAATCAGTGATCTCGAACGAGATTTTGCAATCACTATCCTCGACACAGCTGGCGAGATGGCTAAGGTCTCTGAGGGTCCAAATAAGAAGTTACCTACTCTGAGAGGTAAGACAGTCGTCAATCTCTTTGCCGAAGATTCAACTCGCACTCGAATCTCCTTTGAAGCGGCAGCTAAGCGACTCTCTGCCGATGTCATTAATTTCAGCGCCAAAGGTTCCAGCATTAGTAAGGGGGAGTCCCTTAAGGACACCGCTCAGACTCTACAAGCGCTGGGTGCGGATGCGGTGGTCATTAGACACCCGGCATCGGGCGCAGCTCACCGTCTTGCGCAAGGACGTTGGATCAACGGCAGCGTTATCAACGCAGGAGATGGGACGCATGAACACCCTTCGCAGGCCCTTCTTGATGCGTTCACTATTCGTAAGCACCTTGCACATGGCAAGGGAGATTTAACTGGTATTCGCGTAGCCATTGTTGGTGACATTCTCCATTCTCGCGTGGCTCGTTCCAATGTACTTTTACTTACCAAGTTAGGAGCTGAGGTTGTTCTAGTTGCTCCTCCCACACTGTTGCCGTATCAGATAGAAGCGTGGCCGGTCTCGGTTTCCTATGATTTTGATTCAATTTTGCCCACAGTTGATGCAGTTATCATGTTACGTATCCAACAAGAGCGAATGAGTGATCTCTATTTCCCTTCTGAGCGCGAATATTCAACGCTCTTTGGCATCAATTCAGATCGCCTTTCGCTCACCAAAAGCCATTCAATCATTATGCATCCAGGACCAATGAATCGTGGTCTTGAAATAACAGCTGAAGTTGCGGACAGTCCGCAATCTGTTGTAGTTGAACAAGTTGCAAATGGCGTATCTGTACGTATGGCCATTCTCTACCTCTTTATAGCCGGCGGTCAGGAGTCAGTTGATGTCTAGTAAGTTACTCATAGCAGGAGCCTCAATTCTCGGAGGCGAGAGAGCTGACGTACTCATCGTCGATGGACAAATTGCTGAAATCTCGCACTCGATAGATCGTGCAGGCACAGAGGTTCTTCTTGCTGATGGCCAGGTACTACTTCCTGGGTTTGTTGATCTCCACACCCATCTCCGTGAGCCTGGCCGTGAGAATGCAGAGACGATCGCAACTGGATCATTGGCCGCAGCAAAGGGTGGTTACGTTGCCGTGAGCGCGATGGCCAACACGCTGCCCGTGGCTGATAATTCAGCGATAGTTGAACAGGTCGCAACTATCGGTAAGAGCGTAGGACTTGTGGATGTTTTTCCAATTGGAGCTGTAACTAAAGGGCTCTCCGGAACTGAGCTAGCAGATCTCGGTTCAATGGCGCAATCGAAGGCGAAAGTTCGTATCTTCAGCGACGATGGAAATTGTGTTTCAGATCCGCTTTTGATGCGCAGAGCGCTCGAATATGTAAAGCAGTTTGATGGTGTGATTGCTCAACATGCCCAGGACCCACGCTTGACTGAAGGGTCTCAGATGAATGAAGGTGCAATGGCGTCGACCCTCGGTCTTAAGGGTTGGCCTGCGGTCGCCGAAGAGTCAATAATTGCTCGAGATATTCTCTTGGCAAATATGGTTGGCGCAAGACTTCATATCTGTCACGTAACAACTCGTGGCGGAGTCGAGATCATCCGCTGGGCAAAAGGTCAAGGCATGCAGGTAACAGCTGAAGTTACGCCACATCATCTACTCTTAACTGATAGATATGCAGAGAGTTATGACCCAATCTATAAAGTAAATCCGCCGTTAAGAACCGAGAGCGATGTTGAGGCGTTGCGTATCGGTCTTGCAGATGGCACTATCGATGTTATAGGTACTGATCACGCACCACATCCGGTTGAAAGCAAAGAGTGCGAATGGCAGAACGCGGCATTCGGCATGGTGGGTCTTGAGACCGCTTTCCCAATCGTCTTCTCAACGATGATTAAGAGTGGTCTGATTACATGGCAACGGGCTGCTGAGATTATGAGTATCGCGCCTGCTCGAATCGGTGGTTATCTCCAGCATGGTGGGTCTATAAAGGTGGGCGAGCCTGCAAACTTGACCTTGGTTGATCCAAAGGGCGTGATGACTGTTGATCGAGCAAAGTTATCCTCGAAGAGTAAGAACACGCCGTTCCATGGCATGGTTTTTGATGGTTCGGTAGTCGCAACGATATTTAACGGCAAACTCACACACAAGGTCGGTAACTAATGAGCAAGGCATACCTAGTTCTGGATGATGGTCGAATCTTTGAAGGACGATCGTGGGGAGCAACTGGAAAGACCTTTGGTGAAGCAGTCTTTCAAACTGGAATGACTGGCTACCAAGAGACGCTCACCGATCCCTCGTATCATCGACAAGTTGTGGTTATGACGGCACCTCATATCGGAAATACCGGAGTTAATCTTGAGGATAATGAATCTTCACGGATTTGGGTAGCTGGATTTGTAGTCCGAAACCCATCGACGATTACGAGCAATTGGCGGAGTACCTCTGACCTCGAAGAAGAATTAATAAAGCAAAACGTCGTCGGTATCTCCGGGGTAGATACGCGAGCAATCACTCGACATCTCCGAGATCGCGGTGCAATGCGAGTCGGTATTTTCTCAGACACCGATCTCTCTCGCGAAGAGATGGTAATTGAGGTAAGGAAACAAGCTCCAATGTCAGGCGCTTATCTCTGCGGTGATGTTTCGACCGAGATTCCATACCTTGTCCCAGCGCAAGGTGAGAAGAGATTTACCGTTGTTGCCCTAGATTTAGGTATCAAAGCGGCGACACCTCGCAATATGGCAGAGCGAGGCATTGAGGTACATGTATTACCTGCAAACTCAACCTTGGAAGAGATTCTCGCTTACCGCCCCGATGGAGTCTTCCTCTCGAACGGCCCAGGTGACCCATCAACGATGACCGATACCGTCTCGCTAGTTCGAGACATTTTGATTGAGGAGATTCCAATCTTTGGTATCTGCTTCGGACATCAAATTTTGGGTAGAGCGCTTGGTTTTGAAACCTACAAGTTGCAGTTTGGTCATCGAGGTATCAATCAACCAGTTCTTGACCGCAAGACCGGCAAAGTAGAGATCACTGCACATAATCACGGTTTTGCTCTTAAAGCGCCTACCGATTCTGTCTTCTCGACCGTCTTTGGCCCAGGCCAAGTAACCCACGTTTGCCTCAACGATGGGGTCGTAGAAGGTCTTGAACTTCTAGAGCGTGGCGCCTTTAGCGTGCAATATCACCCGGAGGCAGCGGCTGGTCCCCATGATGCCGGTTACCTATTCGATCGTTTTCTTGCCTTAATGGAGAAATACCCTAGAAAGGTGGGCGCATAATGGCTCTCGATACATCCATTAAGAGCGTACTCGTTATTGGTTCAGGTCCTATCGTTATTGGACAAGCCTGCGAATTCGATTACTCGGGAACTCAAGCCTGCCGAGTCCTCAAGGCTGAAGGTATTCGCGTAATTCTTGTGAACTCTAATCCAGCGACCATCATGACCGATCCGGAATTCGCAGATGCAACATATATCGAACCAATCACACCAGAATTTATCGAACGCATCATAATTAAAGAGAGACCGGATGCGGTTTTAGCAACCCTTGGTGGTCAAACTGCGCTCAATGCAGCGATGGGGATGCATGAAGCTGGAATATTGGCTCGCCATAACGTTCGCCTCATCGGCGCTGATGTTGAAGCGATCCAGCGAGGCGAAAATCGCGAACTCTTCCGAGCTATCGTTGAGAAAGTTGGGGGAGAGTCAGCCAAATCGATTATCTGTCACACAATGGATGAAGTTATCGCTGCGGCTTCTGCACTCAA
>JBEGTC010000075.1:0-7829 GCA_041179565.1 Actinomycetota bacterium | reverse complement strand
TCGTATCTTCTCGCTCCTCTGTGGAATGCGCCAGAATCAGCGTTCGCAAGAGGTAGCAGAGCTCGCCGTTAAATATCGCGATCGTGGCGTTGTCGGCTTTGATATTGCCGGGCCGGAAGATGGATTTCCACCGAGTGATCAACTCGAGACCTTTGAGTACCTACGCAGGGAGAATGCTCACTTCACAATTCATGCCGGCGAGGCATATGGGTTGCCGTCAATTTGGGAGGCGGTTCAAATCTGCGGTGCAGAGCGCTTGGGACATGGTGTGCGAATCGCCGATGATATTGATTTCAACCATACGCCGGCTCGCCTGGGGCGGTTGGCTTCCTACCTTCGTGATCGAAGAGTTCCGCTTGAGATGTGCCCGTCATCAAATATCCAAACTGGAGTGGCAACGTCTTTTGCCGATCATCCGATTGGAAAGTTAGCTGCCCTTCGCTTTCGAGTAACCGTCAATACCGATAATCGATTGATGTCAGCAACGTCGATGTCTCGCGAAATGCATGAACTAGTGAAGGCGTGCGATTGGAACTTCTTGGATCTGCAACGCGTCACCATCAATGCGCTCAAGAGCGCCTTTATCCCGTTTGAAGAACGTCTTGCGATTATCGATGAAATTGTTAAACCGGCATATGCAGCGATCGCTGCTGAGTAATTAAGGGAGTCGCCAGATGGCTAAATACACGCTCAAGCAGGTTGCTAAGACGATTGATTACGCGCTACTTCGCCCAGATATGACTCGTGCTGAAGTGCGTGAAGGTTGTGAAGTTGCACTGAAATACGATGTTGCCTCAGTCTGCTGCAAGCCGGCTGATGTTGCCTTCTGTGCTGAAATTCTTCGTGGCAGCGATGTACATGTCGGCACCGTTGTTGGATTTCCACACGGCAACTCAGCAACATCGGTAAAGGTATTTGAGACCAAGCAGGTAGTCGCCGATGGAGCGACCGAGATCGATGTAGTGATGAATATCGGCTGGATGAAGTCTGGAATGTATGACGAGGTACGCGAGGAGCTTGCCGCTGTTGTTGCGGCAGCTGGCGGACATCAGGTGAAAGTTATCCTCGAAAATGCATACCTGACCAAGGAAGAAATCGTTAAGGCGTGTCAGTTAGTTGAGGCGTCCGGTGCTGACTATGTAAAGACTTCGACTGGCTTCACTCCGACTGGTGCAATCCTTGAAGATGTGAAGTTGATGCGCGCCTCAGTCTCGGCAAAGATGGAGGTAAAGAGCGCTGGTGGCGTAAAGAATCTCGATATGTTGCTCGCCTTTATGGATGCTGGCGTAAAGCGGAGCGGTGCATCAGCTGCAGCTGCAATGCTAGAGGAGTTTAAAGAGCGTTTCGGCAGTTAAGACTGTAAGAACTTGGTGAGTGGCCCACGTAGCTCATCCAAAAGCTGGGTAGATTCTTCGGCGGTCTTGGTTATTACTTCGATGTAGCACTTCATCTTCGCCTCGGTACCTGATGGACGAACAATGATGCGAATCCCGCCAGCTAGCCAGATGCGAAGACCATCGGTTGGCGGCAAACCATCTTTCGGAGCTGCCAAATCATCGATTGATTCAACTGTGCGCCCGGCAATCTCAAGTGGTGGGCGCTGACGAAGGTCAGCAAGTAACTTTGTTATGGCCGAGATGTCGGCAACGCGAATGGAGATCTGCTCAGTGCCATGGAATCCGTGGCGTTCCCAAATTTCATCGAGCAGATTGGCAAGCGTTAGCCCATCGCGTTTGAGGTCGAGGGCGATCTGAGCGAGGAAGAGCGCAGCTGAGACACCATCTTTATCGTTTACCGTCTCTGAATCTACGGCGTAACCAATCGCCTCTTCGTACCCAAAGGCTAGATCTTCAATCTTGGCCAACCATTTAAATCCAGTGAGTACCTCTTTAAAATCAACGCCGTAATGTGCGGCAATCTTTCGTAGGGCAGTTGAAGAGACAATTGAGTTACCCATGGTTCCGGTTGGCTTCTGGCGAGCAATCCATTCGCCGAAGATGACCCCGAGCTCATCGCCGCGGAGCATCCGCCACCCGACTGTGGGGTCGTTAATTGCAGCAGCGCAACGATCTGCATCGGGATCATTGGCGATGACCAGCTCTGCACCAAAGTCGCGCGCCTTCGCTAACGCTAAATCGATTGCGCCAGGCTCCTCTGGATTTGGGAAGGCAACCGTTGGGAAGTCAGGATCTGGAGTGCACTGTTCATCAACAAGAATCAGAGTTGCAAAACCGGCATGGTTAAAGACGCGCTTAACAATCTCAGTACCAACTCCATGCATCGCGGTATAGACAACTTTGATATCGCCAGAGCTTTCAGTGATTTAACTGCGTCAATCTCGGCAGCGATAAAACCATCGGTCGGGTTGATGATCTGTGATGATGCATATTCGATGCCATCTGCCGTCGGTCCGATATAGACCTTGTAACCGTTATCTTGCGGCGGATTGTGGCTGGCGGTCACCATGATTCCGATATCGCACTTTAGATGTGCGGTAGCGAAAGCGAGAATTGGGGTAGGAAGTGGTCGGGGCAAGATATATACATCCATACCAGCACCACTTAATATCTCAGCCGACTCGATGGTGTAATCCTCTGAGCCGTAGCGAGCATCTCGACCAATCACTACAGATTTCATTCCACGCTGCTTCATATATGAAGCTATTCCAGCCGCGGCCCGTCCAACCACTGCGCGATTCATACACGATGGGCCAGCGCCAATTGGACCTCTTAGCCCGGCAGTACCAAATTGGAGGAAGCCACTGAAAAGCGGCTTCAACGCCTCCTCATCGCCAGCGTCGAGAAGTTCCTGTAAGTGAGCTGCAGTTACCGGATCTGGATCATCAGCAATCCACGCCGATACCTCTTCCTGCAGCGCTAAATTCATAGTTGCAGATTACTAGTCTCAGATAATTTTCGGAATGGTCTGCTTGATTAGTTCGCCCATGCGACTTGCTGCTGCTTTTCCGGCAGCGATAACCTCTTCGTGGTTGAGCTTCTCGCCAGTCATACCAGCTGCTGCATTGGATACCAGTGAAATTCCTAGGACCTCAGCGCCCATAGCATGAGCTGCAATCGCCTCTGGAACGGTAGACATACCAACGAGATCTGCACCCATAGTTCGCATCATCAAAATCTCCGCCGGAGTCTCATAAGTCGGGCCACGCCAATGAACATAGACACCCTCTTTAAGTGAGGAATCTTGCTGGCGAACAATCTCTCGAATCCGCTTGCTGTAGAGATCGGTGAGATCGACAAAGGTCGCACCAGAGAGCGGAGAAGCTGCGGTGAGCGATATGTGATCTCTAATCAAGACTGGCTCTCCTACCTGATATGCAGCGTTGATACCGCCACAGGCGTTTGTTAATACGACGATCTTGCAGCCAGCCTTTACTGCGGTACGAACGCCATGGACAACCGGCTCCATACCCTTGCCTTCATAGAGGTGGGTGCGACCAAGAAAGACAAGTGCGCGAATCTTTTTGCCATCGCTCTCGATGAGGTAAGAGCGCACCTTTCCGGAGTGACCTTCAACAGCTGGCGCTTGAAATCCTGTGAGCTCATGGGCATCGCACTCATATATTGGTGTGCCGAGCGCATCGCATGCAGTGACCCAGCCGGATCCCATCACGAGAGCGATATCGTGGCTTTCGACTCCCGTGCGTTGAGCGATTTCGCTAGCTGCAGCAGATGCTGCTGCCATTGGATCTTGATAAAGAAGTTCGGTTGCCGTCATGCCTCAATAATGTCACAGAGTACGGTGCCACTTGCGACAGTCTCGCCGACAACTGCTGTTAAGTTCTTAATCACACCGCTCTTATGTGCGTTGAGTGGTTGCTCCATCTTCATCGCCTCAAGAACAATCACCAAATCTCCAGCCTCAACTCGTTGTCCTTCTTCGACTGCAATCTTTACAACCGTTCCCTGCATTGGGCTAGGGAGGCCATCTCCAGAGGCACCAGATGCCGATGCCTGCTTCGCCCGATGGCGCTTGACCACAGGTTCTGGCGCATGGACAAGGATTTCAAAGCGCTTGCCATTGACCTCGGCCACGAGCTTCTCCGCCGCAGCTTTAGTCTGGGTATCTAATGCATCTGCAGCGTATGCAGGTATCTCATTGACGAACTCATTCTCAATATAGCTGGTATAGACCTTGAACTCTTCGGTGTAGTTAGGATCTTCGAGAATTGCGCGGTGGAATGGAAGCGCAGTAGCAAGACCTTGCACTTCAAATTCGGCTAGCGCACGACGCGAACGTTGAATAGCTTCTTCGCGAGTTGCACCGGTAACAATCAACTTGGCCAAGAGCGAGTCAAAGTTGCCACCGATGACATCTCCTTTACGGAAACCAGCATCAACGCGAACGCCAGGTCCGGTAGGTATCTGCCATTCGGTGATGCGACCGGGCGCTGGTAGGAATGAGCGACCTGGATCTTCGCCGTTGATACGAAATTCTATTGAGTGGCCACGGATTGCCGGGTCATCGAAGCCGAGCTCCTCACCCATGGCGATACGAAATTGCTGGCGCACTAGATCGATACCAGTGATCTCTTCAGAGACCGGGTGTTCAACTTGGAGGCGGGTATTTACCTCTAAGAATGAGATTGTGCCATCGAGACCAACCAAGAACTCACAGGTACCGGCTCCTACATATCCAGCTTCCCGCATGATCGCCTTTGATGAGCGATAGAGCTCAGCGTTCTGTTCTGGCGTTAAGAATGGCGCTGGCGCCTCCTCAACCAATTTCTGATGGCGACGTTGTAATGAGCAGTCGCGAGTTGAAACAACTACTGCGTTACCAAATTTATCGGCCAAGACTTGGGTCTCAACATGTCGCGGCTTATCTAGATATCGCTCAACAAAACATTCACCGCGACCAAAGCCAGCGATCGCCTCACGTACTGCAGATGCATAGAGTTCGGGAATCTCCTCCAATGTGCGCGCTACCTTGAGACCGCGTCCGCCACCACCGAATGCAGCTTTAATGGCCACGGGAAGTCCATGTTCTCTGGCAAATGCGATTACTTCATCTGCGGTCTCAACTGGATCCTTAGTACCAGCAACGAGCGGTGCGCCAGCTGCCGCAGCAATTCGGCGTGCTGAGACCTTATCCCCTAGGGCGCTGATTGCAGCAGGAGATGGGCCGATCCAAATAAGTCCGGCATCGATGACTGCCTGTGCAAAATCTGCATTCTCAGAGAGAAAGCCATAGCCAGGGTGCACAGCATCTGCGCCAGCAGTCTTAGCTAGCGTGATGATCTTTGGAATGTTGAGATAGGTATCTTTAGCGAGAGTTCCCTCAAGCGAATAGGCAAAGTCTGCGCTCTTAGCGTGGAGCGCATCGCGATCTTCTTCAGAGTACATAGCGACTGACTCAAGACCATGATCTCTGCATGCGCGAATAACGCGAAGCGCAATCTCTCCTCGGTTTGCAATTAGTACGCGCTTCATCGCATCTCCTTTACCTCAGGCCAAGAGTAGCCAAGTTGTTTCATCGCTCTAAGAAGGAAGGGCATGGAAATTCCCACTACATTGGTGTAATCACCCTCAATGACGGGGATGAAGGGGGAGCCGAATCCATCGAGAGTAAATCCACCCGCTACATGAAGTGGCTCACCAGAGGCTACATAGTCGGCGATCTCTTCATCAGTCATATCGGTAAATGTCACTTTGGTGGTGACTCGATCTGCTATTTCAATTCCTTGCTCGGTATCAATGATGCAATGACCGGTGTGAAGAAGCCCAGTTCGGCCACTTATTTTCCTCGCCCGCTCAATTGCTACCTCAGCAGTGCCCGGCTTCCCAAATGAAACCCCATCAACATCAAAAGTTGAGTCGCAGCCGATAATGATTGCTGGGTAGTTAATATGCTCTCGGACGGTATGGGCCTTTGCAATGGCAAGGGCAATCACCATATCTGACGGCGTCATTGCGTTGAAGAACTCGGTCTCTTCATCAACGTGGCTGACAATCACAGATGGCTTGAGACCAGCTCCCTCAAGGAGACGGAGTCGGGAAGTTGATTGCGATGCTAGAACGATACGTGGCATTACTCGAACTTTCGTGCGCCAAAGGTAACTTGATGGGGGAGTGGCTGACGTAACTGTGGAAGGCCGAATACGCTCCGCTTTATAACCGGTTTCAACTCAACGGGTTTGCGGTTAGCGAGGACTGCGTGAAGAGCTAACAACTCTTCATCGGTTGGTTGTCCGGTGGCAACTGTAAATTTCATTTAAAGCGGGATATTTCCATGTTTGCGTGCAGGCAAGATGTCGCGCTTAGTCTTTAAGGTGCGGAATGCCTTCGTTATGTATTGGCGTGAATCTTCTGGCTCAATCACGCTATCGATAGTTCCACGCTCTGCCGCGAGGTAAGGATTTGAGAACTTCTCGGTGTAGTCATCGACCAACTCCTTACGGGTCGCATCAACGTCCTTAGATTCAGCAATCTCTTTGCGGTACAAGATATTTACCGCTCCCTGCGCACCCATTACGGCAATCTCAGCGCTCGGCCATGCGAAGTTAATGTCGCTGCCAAGGTATTTAGATCCCATAACGATAAATGCTCCGCCATATGCCTTGCGGGTGATGAGAGTAACCAATGGAACTGATGCTTCAGCATATGCGTAGAGCAACTTTGCACCGCGGCGAATAATTCCGTTCCACTCTTGTTCAGTGCCCGGTAGGAAGCCCGGCACGTCGACCAAGGTAAGAATCGGAATGTTGAAGGCATCACAGAAGCGTAGGAAGCGCGCGGCCTTCTCGGAAGAGTTGATATCAAGTGTGCCAGCAAGCTGTGCGGGCTGATTTGCAATGACTCCAATTGACTGACCTTCGATGCGGGCAAAACCAACAACGATATTTGGTGCATAGAGAGAGTGCACCTCTAGGAACTCGCCCTCATCGACTATCGCTTGGATAAGGCTCTTCATATCGTAAGGTTGATTTGGACTATCCGGAATTAAAGTATTGAGCGCAGTATCAGATGCCTTCTTATCTAGCGTCTCGGTTGGAGGTAGAACGGGTGATCCATCCATATTATTTGAAGGAAGATAGGAGAGGAGCGCCTTCACATAATCAATCGCATCGGCCTCAGAGTCAGCCATGTAATGCGAGTTTCCTGATTTTGTATTGTGAGTGAAAGCGCCGCCAAGCTCTTCCATTCCAACATCTTCACCAGTTACGGTCTTGATCACATCTGGACCGGTGATAAACATATTTGAAGTGTCTTTGACCATAACCGTGAAGTCGGTCAGCGCTGGTGAGTAGGCCGAGCCGCCTGCGCATGGTCCTAAAATGAGCGAGATCTGGGGGATCACGCCAGATGAACGAGTATTGAGTCTAAAAATCTTTCCATAACCATTGAGCGAAGCGACTCCTTCTTGGATGCGTGCGCCGCCAGAGTCGCTGATACCGATGATTGGGATTCCTGATTTCAGAGCGAAGTCGGCAATCTTGACGATCTTGTCGGCATGGACCTCGCCTAGCGAACCGCCGAAGACGGTGAAATCTTGAGAGTAGAGCGCAATCGGACGGCCATCGACTGTTGCGGTACCGATCACTACGCCATCGCCATATGGACGGTTGTTCTCCATACCGAAGTTGGTGGCGTGGTGGCGAGCGAACTCATCAATCTCGGTAAATGAGTCCGGATCGACCAACATCTCAATTCGTTCGCGCGCGGTCTTCTTACCTTTTGCATGCTGCTTCTCAACTGCGCGGGCTGATCCTGCGTGGACGGCTTCATCAATTCGAGCGCGGAGATCTTCAATCTTCCCCGCAGTAGTATGCAGATTGTGGCTCATGAGCCTAAGGTACTAGCCGTGGGTAC
>JBEGTC010000074.1:0-5565 GCA_041179565.1 Actinomycetota bacterium | reverse complement strand
TGGATTTGGATTTGCTAGCGCGAAGACAATCGAACCGGCGGCCATGGAAGCTACATCGGCCTCGTTGATGACATTTGGCGCACTTACACCGATAAAGACATCAGCACCCGCCATCGCTTGATGGATATCGCCTTGGAAGTTATCTGGGTTCGAGTTGTTGATAAACCAACGACGCATAGGATCTTCGCCGGCAGAGCTCTTGCAAATAACGCCATCGATATCGAATGCGATGATATTTCGCGCACCGCTTAGTACGAGTAGCCGGGCGATTGCAGTGCCGGCAGCGCCAGCGCCGCTCATCACAATCTTCACATCGCCAAGAGATTTCTTTACCAACTTAAGTGAGTTACGAATTGCAGCTAGAACAACAATTGCAGTTCCGTGCTGGTCATCGTGGAAGACTGGAATATCAAGGAGTTCGCGTAACCGCGCTTCAACTTCAAAGCAACGTGGCGCAGAGATATCTTCAAGGTTGATTCCGCCATAGACCGGGGCAATCAGCTGAACGGTGCGAACGATCTCATCGACATCTTGGGTATCAAGGCAGACTGGCCAGGCATCGATATCGGCGAAACGCTTAAAGAGTGCGGCCTTACCCTCCATCACAGGCAGGGCGGCGGCAGGTCCGATATTTCCAAGGCCTAGGACTGCCGATCCATCGGTAACAACCGCAACAGTGTTGCGCTTCATGGTGAGGCGGCGAACATCGCTTGGATCATCAACAATTGCTTGGCAGATACGGGCAACACCTGGTGTGTATGCACGAGATAGATCATCACGAGTCTTAAGCGGGACCTTTGAATTAATCTCAATCTTTCCGCCGAGGTGGAGCAAGAATGTACGGTCGCTTACCTTGCGGACAGTTAAACCTTTATGGGCGCTGAGCGCTGAATTGATCTCTTGCGCATGTTCTTTATCGACGGTATCGCAGGTGATATCAACGACAACGCGATCAAGATGAGATTCGACGACATCGAGCGCTGTGATTGTTGCACCAGCGCTGGTGACTGTTGCGGTAACTAGTGCAACCGGTTGGAGTTCAGGAGCGCCTTCAACGCGAATGGTGATTCCGTAGCCAGGGGATGTAGATGCCATTACACGACTCCATAGAGACGATCGCCAGCATCGCCGAGACCTGGAACGATGTAACCGTGCTCGTTGAGTTTCTCATCGAGTGAGCCAGTTACGAGAGTGATTGGAACGCCAGAGCCCTTAAATGCATCTTCAACTGTCTTGATGCCTTCAGGTGCTGCGAGAAGGCAGATAGCGGTGATATCGGTGGCGCCACGCTCGATGAGATAGTTGAAAGCTGCGACGAGAGTTCCACCAGTTGCCAGCATCGGATCTAAAACAAAACATTGACGACCAGCGAGATTCTCTGGCAGACGATTTGCATAAGTGCTCGCCTGCAAGGTCTTCTCATCGCGCACCA
Organism: Actinomycetota bacterium; assembly: GCA_041179565.1. GTDB lineage: Bacteria > Actinomycetota > Actinomycetes > Nanopelagicales > Nanopelagicaceae > Planktophila. Next base: position 4,133 of record JBEGTC010000074.1, on the reverse strand, counting down.
TGCCCAAGAAACCAACTTGAGCAGTCGGAAGTAATTTGGTCATTCCCTCCAACATGCCAAGACCTGCTCGGAGAATTGGAACTACGACTGGACGTGGTTCTGCCATTTTGAGTCCAGTGGTCTCGGTTACCGGAGTTTTGATTGTGACGGTCTCGGTCTTTACTTCACGAGTTGCCTCGTAGGCAAGGAGAGTTACGAGCTCTTCAACGAGCCGACGGAAAGTAGGTGAGTCAGTTCGCTCATCGCGCAGAACAGTTAATTTGTGGGAGATCAGCGGATGGTTTGCGACATGTACTTTCATGGCTCCAACCTTACCGATAAAGTCGCGCCATGCAGAATAACGAGGAGCTGATGCGCCAGGCTTTAGACGTGGCTCACAGTGCCGCCATCACGGGTGATGTCCCGGTTGGAGCGATCATCGTAAATCGTGATGGAATTGTTATCGGGCGAGGTTTCAACGAGCGCGAAGCAAATAACGATCCGACTGCTCATGCCGAGGTCGTTGCGATTCGCAACGCTGCATCACGGCTCCAAAATTCTCGACTCGATGATTGCACCTTGGTGGTGACGCTCGAACCATGTGCAATGTGCGCAGGTGCAATTGCGCAATCCCGAATTTCAAAAGTCATATTCGGCGCTTGGGATGAGAAAGCTGGTGCGGTCGGCTCAGTCTGGGATGTCTTACGTGATCCTCGATCGATATTTAAAGTCGAAGTCGTCGCGGGAGTTCTAGAGAAAGATTGCGCTGGCCTGCTCACTGATTTCTTTAAAGATAAGTAATTAATCGACCAGTAGCTCGTAAGAAGGATTGAGAATAACGAGAGTTCCTTCTTCTTCACCAACCATGCCCTCGGCGCGGATAGCCATTCCAACTTCGAGTCCGGCGATTTCGCGACGGCCCAAGAAGTTGAGCGTTACGCCACCTGTTTCATCCCAAACTTCGACCTGCAGAGTCGGTGCGCTACCGCGTGGTGCAGTTGTTAGTGAGGTGACTCGACCTTGCACTTGAGCGCGCTTTCGCCATTCGATCTTGCCGATTGGCGTGATGTCTTCTGCGTAATGGCTAATTGGCGCAACTGGAGTGGCGACCACAGGGGCGGCGACTGGTGCTGCAGCTTTTGATGTGGCTACTGGTGCTGCAACCTTTGGTGCAATCAACTCTGTTGGCTTATCACTAACGATGTTGCTGAGATCAAAAGGAATAATCGTTGCAACCACGCGCTTGAGCTGTGAAATTGGTGCTGCAATCTCTTCAGCTGTCTGATCGTGAAGTAAGCGCCCTAAGAAGCGCGAATATGAACGGCGCGGCAGAAGCAAGGTGAGTTCCACATCTGGCTTCTCAGTCTTTCGAATTGCATAATCAACTGCAGAGTTAGCTATTCGGCGATCTGGACAATCGATGAGTTCGAGCTGGATATCTTCCAGCGCCTCGGACTCTGCCCATGCCGCTTGAATCGCCTCAGCGCGACGGTCATCAATGACAAAGTGAACTGCCTTGATTTTATGTGGCTTCAAACTACGTGCGTAGCGAACAGCGCCAACGGTTGCTAGATCTACGTTATCAACCAAGATGGTTACATTGTGGCGAGCAATAGATGTTGCGCGCTCTTGATCATCTTTAACTTTAAGCGCCTCTTGCTCGCGAACATATTGACGGCGGAATCGCAGGAAGGTCGCAACCATGATTGGCGCAGTAACAAGAACCAACCAGGCACCTTCGGTGAATTTTACGATTGAGAAGATGATGACAATCAATAGCGAGACTGAACCGGCTAGGGCGTTGATAACAACTTTGATTCGCCAACCCTCAGGTTTGTTGCGGATTGAGTATTTAGTCATACCAAATCCAGCCAAGGTAAATCCGGTGAAGACACCGAGCGCGTAGAAGGCAACTAAGTGTTCAACGGAGCCACCAGTGATAAATACGAGGAAGAGTCCGCCACCCGAGAGCAAGAGAATTCCATTTGAGAAGGCGAGGCGGTGGCCGCGCTTGGTGAGTTGCCGAGGCAGATAGCCATCGGTTGCAACGAAGTTACAGAGGAGTGGGAAGGCGCTATATGTGGTGTTTGCGCCAGCAAAGAGGATAAGCATCGTTGCCAGCTGTACCAAGATAAACATCACGCTACCGAATGCGCCCTCACCAACAGCTGCTCGCGCTACCTGCGAGATAACAGTTGGTGCGCCTGATTCGTAAGGAACAGCGTGGATATGGCTAGAGAACCACGAGACTCCGAGAACGAGCGTTCCAAGGAGAAGGCTCATGATTACCAAGGTGCGCTTTGCATTGACATGTTCCGGGGTCTTAAAGAGGGCAACACCATCAGAGATTGCTTCAAGACCGGTAAGTGATGAACCACCATTTGCAAAAGCTCGAAGCAAGATAAAGATTGAAGCAGCAGTGAGCAGACCCTGCGCCTCTCCAATTTCAACTGCACCGGGTGCATAAGGATCGAGCATTGGCAGCGTTCCATTAATGAGGCGCCAGGTGCCCATAGCGAAGACGATAAACATGGTGCCGACGAAGAAGTAGGTTGGCAGAGCAAATGCTTTACCCGCCTCTTTCACTCCTCGGAGATTTCCGTAGGTAAGAATTGCAATGATGCCGACAATCATATGCATCTTGTAATCGGCTACCTCTGGAAAGGTAGAGATGATTGCAGCGACACCAGCGGCAGATTGAATTGCAACGGTAACTAGGTAATCCAACATCAACGCGACAGCGGCAACTTGTGCGGTAACTGGTCCGAAGTTGTCTCGGGCAACAATGTATGCGCCACCGGTCTTGGTATAGACGTCAATGACGTTGCGATAAGACAAGGTAATTAGAATCAAAATTCCGATCACAACTGCAGTCATCGGCATGATGATTCCAAAAGCCGCTAAACCAAATGCCGGAAGAAGAGCGATCAGAATCTGCTCAGAGCCATATGCAGATGAGGAGATGCAGTCAGAGGAGAGGATGCCGAGGGCGTAACGCTTACTTAATCGCTGATGGCCGAGTGAATGGCGGTTGTGAGGTGCGCCGAGGATGCGCCGCTTAACCTTGTAGCGAAAGGAATCCTTGAGGTGTGCATGCTCTTGCAGTGCAACCGGGGCTGGCGCTCCATCAGTCCAGGACTTTGCCACGCTATCGCTCCTTTTATGCACTATTTGCAATTACTAATGAATGCCGCTTTTGCTAGGCTCATCTTATGCGCACTCAGTTATATATCGATGGTCAATGGGTAGATGGCAGCGGAACTCTTGAGGTAATTGACCCAAGCGATGGCTCAGTAATCGCCAAAGTCGCCACTTCGAGCGATGAACAGAACTTCGCCGCCCTAGCCGCCGCCGATGCTGCATCAGCGAGCTGGGCCAAGGTCGCCCCACGAGTCCGAGGCGAGATCCTCCGCAAGGCCTTTGAAATCATGATCGCCGAGGCAGATCAACTGGCCGAACTCATCTCGCGCGAAAATGGCAAGGCGCTTCCTGATGCAAAGGGTGAAGTTCTGTACGCAGCAGAGTTCTTCCGCTGGTTCTCTGAAGAGGCAGTTCGCAACTCTGGTGATTTCCGTATGGCGCCATCGGGCGATAAGCGAATCTTGGTAACGCACCAACCTATTGGCGTCTCACTACTCATTACGCCATGGAACTTCCCAGCAGGTATGGCTACTCGAAAGATTGGGCCAGCAGTTGCTGCCGGATGCACAATGATTTTAAAGCCAGCCGGTGAGACCCCGCTGACTGCGCTCGCAATCGTCGACATCATGGAGCGAGCTGGCCTACCAAAGGGCGTGCTCAACGTAATCCTGCCAGCCGAGACCGGACCTGCAATTTCAAAGTTGCTCCACGACTCTCGCCTGAAGAATCTCTCATTCACCGGCTCTACCTTTGTCGGAAAGATTCTGCTCCGTGAAGCAGCCGATCAAGTAATCCGTTGCTCAATGGAGCTCGGCGGCAACGCGCCATTTGTAGTTCTCGATGATGCAAATATCGAAGAGGCGGTAAAGGGCTTGATGTTGGCGAAGATGCGCAATGGTGGCGCAGCTTGCACGGCAGCAAATCGCATCTATGTTGCACGATCTATCGGAGATAAGTTCATCGCTGAGTTTGCAAAGGCGATGGCTGCAATGAAGATGGGCGTTGGTCGTGAG
>JBEGTC010000073.1:0-5573 GCA_041179565.1 Actinomycetota bacterium | reverse complement strand
TTCTTTACGTGGCGCAACATCTGAGCCCATCAAGAGCTCAAACATCGCCTCCGCTGCCGCTGCATCTGAGACGGTAATGCGTCGAAGGGTACGAGCATCTGGATCCATAGTGGTTTCGCGGAGCTGATCTGCATCCATCTCGCCAAGACCTTTGTAACGCTGAATCGGCTCTTTCCATCGCTTGCCCTGCTTGGTGAGTTCAGCGGTGACCTTCTTCATCTCATCATCTGAGTATGTATAGAGGTATTGACCCTTCTTTCCGCCGCCGCCCATTACTTCGATGCGATGAAGTGGTGGGATTGCAGCGAAGACACGACCGGCATCAATGAGCGGACGCATGTAGCGATACATCAAGGTAAGAAGTAGGCAGCGAATATGCGCGCCGTCAACGTCAGCATCTGACATCAAGATAACTCGACCATAGCGAGCATCATCGAGTTCAAATGACTTGCCAGAGCCGGCACCGATCACCTGAATGATTGAGCCGCACTCTTTATCATCGAGCATCTGTGAGAGCGATGCCTTCTGAACATTAAGAATCTTTCCGCGAATCGGCAAGATTGCCTGGAACTCTGAGTTACGAGCCGCCTTGGTTGTACCGAGCGCCGAATCTCCCTCAACGATAAAGAGTTCGGTGCGGGTGACATCTTCAGAGCGGCAATCTGAGAGCTTCGTTGGAAGCGATGAGGATTCAAGGGCGTTCTTGCGTCGCTGAAGATCCTTATGGGCGCGAGCAGAGATTCGGGTACGTGATGCTCCCGCAACCTTCTCCATAATCAACTTGCCATTGGCCTTATCGATTCGACGAGTGGTAGCGAAGAACTCCTTCAACTTATCGGCAACGACAGCGCTAACAATCTTGGTAGCGGCAGCAGTTCCGAGAACTTCCTTGGTCTGTCCCTCGAACTGTGGCTCAGACATGCGCACAGTAACCACTGCGGTGATGCCCTCCATGACGTCATCTTTGATGACATCAGCCTCGTTCTTCTTCAAGATACCTGCGCTACGCATCGCCTCATTAAATGATTTGGTAATTGCGCGCTCAAACCCCTGAAGGTGAGTTCCACCCTTTGGCGTCGCGATGATATTGACGAAGGAGCGAATCGTGGAGTCGAAGCCATTTCCCCACTTCATCGCGATATCGACCTCCATATCGCGCTCAACTTCGGTAGAGACCATATGGCCCTTATCGTCTAAGACTGGAACGGTCTCTTGATAGTGACCGGTACCGTAGATGCGAATTACATCGCCAACTGGCTGATCAGGTTGCAAGAAGTCGCAGTACTCGGAGATTCCACCCTTGTGATAGAAAGTTTGGGTGGTCTTCTCTTTGGTTCGGTTGTCATTAACGGTGAGCGAAAGCCCTGGCACCAAGAAAGAGGTCTGGCGAGCACGAGCATAGATATCTTCGATATCGAGCGACGCATCCTTGAGGAAGATCTGCTTATCCGACCACCACTTTACGCGAGTACCGGTGACCTTAGATGAAATCTTGCCGATGATGCGAAGGCCTGATTGCTCGGTAAATTCAGCCTTTGGTCCATCGCCATCGAAGATGCCTGGGGTTCCGCGCTTAAATGACATCCAGTAAATCTTGCCATTGCGATCAACCTCAACATCGAGGCGTTCTGCGAGAGCATTTACAACAGATGCACCAACGCCATGTAGTCCGCCCGATGCCGCATAAGAGCCACCACCAAATTTTCCACCCGCGTGGAGCTTGGTCATAACAACTTCAACACCAGTAAGGCCAGTCTTAGGCTCTTTATCAACCGGAATACCGCGGCCATCATCGTGAACTTCAACCGAGCCATCGGCTTCGAGGTTGATCTCAATCTTCTTACAGTGGCCAGCGAGGGATTCGTCGACTGCGTTATCGATGATCTCCCAGAGGCAGTGCATCAGGCCGCGAGAGTCAGTTGATCCGATATACATACCTGGGCGCTTACGGACAGCATCAAGGCCTTCGAGGACTGCGAGGTCCTTTGCGGTATAGCTGTCTTTAGAGCCGGCTTCAGTTATAGGAGCGTCAAAATTCAACTCATCATTGGCAGTCACGGTGGGCAAGATTAGCCAGCGAATCGTTTGCAATCAGGTAAGCGCGCCGAGGGATGTCTCACATAGTGATAGATGTCGATATTTGGGCGCTCTTCCACAGAGAATTAACAGGATTACCAGCAAATTACTGCCTTTTTTATCGCGCAGGGAATAAATAGAACTGGCATGATGTTCCAATGTCAGAGGGTGTAACTACTCTCTGATTCCTATTAGCCAGACTGAACGGAGAGCGTAATGACCGAGCAAGTACTACTCGAATCAACACCCCTCAACGCCCTAGACCGCTGCGATCGCTGCGGCGCCCAGGCCTATGTCCGTGCAGTCCTAGCAACCGGTGGCGAGCTGATGTTCTGCGCCCACCACGGCAAGGAGTATGCCGAGAAGCTCTCTCAGGTGGCAGTCAAGATTCAAGATGAGACTGATCGTTTGGTTGAGACCAAGTAATTTAATTAAATTAAAGTAGGAACGGGCGTTCGCTAACTGCGGGCGCCCGTTCTTACTTTTGCGTGAATTCCTTATGCGAACCGTCGCAGAAGGGCTTATCTTTCGAGAGGCCGCAGCCACAGAACTTTGGGTTCTCAACTGTACTGGTGACGTTACCTTCGCCATCGACGAAATCAACAGTTCCGGTAATACGAATCGATCCGCTCTTGGGATTGATAAAGACCTTTGCGTTATCGCTCATTTATTGACCGTTGGGCTTAGTCGAGGTAATCGCGCAACGCCTGCGAACGTGATGGGTGGCGTAGCTTCGACATCGTCTTTGATTCGATCTGGCGGATACGTTCGCGAGTTACACCGTGAACCTTTCCAATCTCATCAAGCGTCTTTGGCTGGCCATCGGTCAGTCCGTAGCGGGCCTTGATTACATCCGCTTCACGGTTGGTGAGGCCACCGAGGACCTGCATCAACTGCTCCTGCAAGATAGTAAAGGTCACTGACTCTTCTGGCTTGATTGCCTCGGAGTCTTCAATGAGATCTCCAAACTCAGAATCTCCTTCTTCACCAAGCGGTGTGTGAAGTGAGATCGGTTCGCGACCGTACTTCTGAACTTCAACGACCTTCTCTGGCGTCATATCGAGCTCTTTTGCGAGCTCCTCAGGTGTCGGTTCGCGACCTAGATCTTGAAGCATCTGGCGCTGAACACGTGCCAACTTATTGATGACTTCAACCATATGGACTGGGATACGAATCGTACGAGCCTGGTCTGCCATCGCGCGGGTAATCGCCTGGCGGATCCACCACGTTGCATAAGTTGAGAACTTATAACCCTTTGTGTAGTCGAACTTCTCAACTGCGCGGATAAGTCCGAGGTTACCTTCTTGGATAAGGTCCAAGAAGAGCATTCCACGACCGGTGTAACGCTTTGCCAGCGATACAACGAGGCGGAGGTTCGCCTCAAGCAGGTGGTTCTTGGCACGCTTTCCATCTTCAACGATCCACTCGAGCTCGCGCTTGAGCTTCTTATCAATCTTCTTATCGTTAAGGAGCTTCTCTTCAGCGAAGAGTCCCGCCTCTACACGTGTTGCGAGCTCAACTTCGAGCTCAGCATTGAGCAGCGCTACACGGCCAATCTGCTTGAGGTAATCCTTAACTGGGTCAGCGGTTGCACCAGCGGTAAGAACAGTCTGCTCTGGTGGGAGGCGCTTGATCTCGGTCTGTACAAAACGCTCTTGCTCAGCGAAGAAGTACTGGAGATCTTCAAGATTCTTAAGGTATCCCTGATTGATCGCTTCGGTAATCAACTTCGCAGACTTATCGGTAAAGGTGTTCATTGCGAACATCTGCTGAATCTGCTTAAAAGTTAGCGCCTTCGCTTCGGCTTGATCAATGTTGTGCTTTGCCGCAACCTCGCGACCTTGATTCTTGCTATTGATCGCCTCAATGATCATATGGATGTTCTTGAGGTCCTTCTTATGCTTCTCGCGCTCGTTCTTATCTTCCTCATCATCATCTGATTCGGAGTCAAGGAGCAAGAATGAGCCCTCTTCAAATTTATTGGTCTCTTCCGCAACATCTACTACGCGGGTCTTGGCGCCATCAGCCTCAGCATCGATAATCTCGGCAGCTTCAGCGATAAGTGTCTCTACATCTTCAAGCTCTACCTCTTCAACGACAATCTCGTTGCCATCTTCATCAAGAACAACTGCCTTCTCGCCCTTTGCCGCAGGTGCATCATTGGTTGGTGCAACTGGTTCTGGCGCTGGCGCGATGAGCGCTAGTTGCGCCTTAGAGAGAATTCGATTTGGTCCGCCGAGGCCAGCTTTGCGAGCCTTCTCCGTATCGACCGGAATTGAGAGAGCGAGCGCACGAGCCTCAAGGACGAGCGGCTGGAACTCTTTCTTTACAATCTTATTGATGTTGGTAATGCCAGCTGCTTCAAGTGATGCGAGAAGTTCCTTCTGGCGCTCTACCGCGTGCTTAAGATCAACGAGTTGTTGAACTTCTTTAGCGTTGAGATCTTTCTTCAACTCAACTTTGGCTGGCTTTGCTGGCGCGACCTTCTTAACTGGCGCAACCTTCTTTGCAGCTGCCTTCTTAACTGGCGCTGACTTCTTGGCAGTGGCCTTCTTCGCAGGAGCTGCCTTCTTTGCGGCGGCCTTCTTCGCTACCGCTTTCTTCGCAGGAGCTGCCTTCTTCGCAACCGACTTCTTCGTTGCCTTGTTTTTGAGCGCACTAAATCCAGCCACAGTTGTCCTTTGGTTTTTTCGAGCTAATTTCGAGATTTTCTATCTCGAACTGCTCGAAGTGATAGGCATATTATACCCACGGTTTTTCGGTGATTCAGCGTGAATTGAGGGCGGTGGCAAGGGCGTGGCGGACCGCTGCGCCTACAGATTCGGCCTCAACTAAGAATCCATCGTGGCCAAAGTCAGATGAGATTGAAATCAACGGCTGCGCAGTAGGCACCAGCTCAGATATCTCAACCTGAAGTCGAGGTGGGAACAATCGGTCGGTGTCGATAGAGACCACCACCACCGGCACGGTGATTGATTCCAGCGCCGCCACGACTCCCCCACGATCTCGGCCGACATCATGGGAGTTCATGGCATCGGTGAGGGCGATATAGGTATTGGCATCAAAGCGCTTGGCGAGCTTCGCCGCTTGATGGTCGAGGTAAGACTCAACCGCATAGCGACCAGTCTCATCTCCCTGTAATTGGCGGCCAAATCGGACATCCATCTCAGATTCGGTTCGATAGGTCAGGTGAGCGATTCGGCGAGCGATACCCATACCTTCAACCGGTCCACGCTCTTGCTCGTAATAATCACCCTTGTTGAAATATGGGTCAGACTTGATAGCGCGAATCTGAATCGAAGCAGTTCCGATTTGATCGCCAGTTGCGACCGCTGAAGAGCCGATGGTGCAAATTGCGCCAACTCTCTCTGGTAATTGAATCGCCCATTCGAGTGAGCGCATTCCACCAAGCGATGGACCTACCGCCAATAGATACTTCTCAATCCCAAGAGCATCGGTAAATGCGACCTCCGCATTGACCATGTCGCGAATGGTGA
>JBEGTC010000072.1:0-5690 GCA_041179565.1 Actinomycetota bacterium | reverse complement strand
TCTTCGATCGAAGTCCACAGAAATTTATTTATCAGCTTCTGTGAGCCACTACCGAGGACCATTTATCCTCGTGGGCGCTGATGCTCCAGTCGGGCTGCCCTGTGCAACCCAACTTTCCTACCAACTTCAACTACGACGTAGTTGAAGGCATTGCTATTAAATTTGTAATGAGGTTTGGAAAACCAGACCGAAATTAGCGACGGATACCGAGCTTCTCGATAATTGCGCGGTAACGGTTGATATCTGTCTTCGCTAGGTACTGAAGGATGCGGCGACGCTGTCCTACCAAGAGAAGGAGACCACGTCGGTTGTGGTGATCATGTGGGTTTGTCTTCAAGTGGGTTGTGATGTCGTCAATACGACGTGACAACAAAGCGACCTGAGCTTCAGGGCTTCCGGTATCAGTAGCTGATGAGCCGTACTTTGCAACGATTTCTTTCTTAACTTCTGGTGTTAGAGCCATTTCATTTCCTTTTCAATCAGATGTTCTGACCCGCAAGGCCTCCCGGTTGGACTCTCGGGAGATCGACTTATCTTGTGAGACAACCTGAATTCTAGGCTAGAGCTGTGGATAACCCAAATTGAGCGTAGTTGAGAGCCCTAAGAGCGAGTTCCACTCCTCTTAACGATAAGGACCGTGACTTTGCTCGATGTCGCTGAGGTAAAGGTATTGGAAGTCGGCGTGAAGCTCGCGCTCAAAATTTGGCGACCCTGTACGGCCGGCTTCCAGTTACATGTTGCGGTGTAGTTAGAGCCACTTCCTAGAGTTGGAACTGAAAGACAATTGGCGATGCGCTTTCCACCAACAAAGAATCTCACCTTCCCTGCAGCGTTGAGCGAGACTGAAACTGAGGTAGCTACACCTTTATAGAGCGTTCCAGATGTTGTTGGATCGCCAAGAATCGACGTTTCATTAACGCCGGTCACTGTTATTGTCACAGTCTGCGTATCAACAAGTGCGCCGTCAGAAACGGTCACCACAAAGGTGTAGATATTGTTGTTATCAAAATCTGCTGGCGCCTCAAAATCAGGGCTTACTGAAAATGAGAGCGCTCCAGTGCCGGAGACGATCGAGAAATCACCAGCATCGGTACCCGAGAGACTCCAAGAGAAAGTGGTGCCGGCATCCACATCACTCGCGGTAAAGGTTGTTATCGACGAAGAATTCTCTGCTATCGAGACGGTATATGTTTCACCGCCGCTTGGCCCTGAAATTATTGGAGCCTCATTGACATTGGTGATTGTCACCGTGAGCGTTTGCGTGCTCACCAAATTGACTGAGTCAGTTGCCCCAATAGCGACGACATATGTGTTATCTCCGCCCGAATCTTGCGGAGACTCAAAATTACGAACCGAAATAGTCAGGACACCACCAGAGGTAATAGAAAAGAATGAACTATCGGTGCCGGATATCGACCAGGTAACTGTCTCATTTGCAGCGAAGGCGTGTACCGCTGTTGCGCCTTCTGCGATCGACTTTGTACTTGTGGCACCAGTTGCGGAGTTGGGTCCGGTGATTACCGGCGCAGTTACATCCCAGATATATCGGATAACAACCACGCCGCTTCCGCCATCGCCACCCTTCGATGCGCCGCTGCCATTCATACCGCCGCCGCCACCACCGCCGCCGGTATTTGCGCTACCAGCGCTTCCAGCGCTGGTGTTAACTACTCCTGCACCACCGCCACCTTTGCCACCACTTCCCGCAGTTCCAGAGGTAGAGCTTCCGCCGCCACCACCAGCGAAATAAACTTTTGAATCGACAAAATGTCCGACGTTCAACGCGCTCTGTGCAGTTGAGGTAATCCACGCTATATCGCCACCGATGCCACCACTTCCAGCACCTGCTGACGTTGCAGCAGCACCCACTGCTCCATATCCACCACCGCCACCGCCTGCCCATAGAGAGCCATAAATTGTGTATCCGGCGCCACCGACTTTTCCTTGACCGCTGACTGCGCTTCCAAGGAGCTGACCGCAACAACCGCCACCACCGCTCGATGCGCCTGATCCAGATGTCGCTGCCCATGCACCGCCACCGCCACCATATGCAATTTGCGTAGTGATGCCACCACCAGCAACTTGCGAATTACCTCCGTTAGAACCCTCTGATCCGGCATCTCCACTTGAAGTTGCAGGACCTCCGGCACCGCCACCGCCAACTGCAATCGAGATGTTACTTGAGCTAATTGTCTGTGCAGTTAGGTTGATAAGACCGCCAGCTCCTCCGCCACCAGCGTGGCGAGCTCCTCCGCCACCTCCACCACCGACTATCAATAAATTTATTGAAGTCACACCGGTTGGCGGAGTCCAGGCGTAGGTCCGAGTAGATTTAAAGGCGACATAGCAGTAATTTCCCTCTTGAAAAACTGATACCCCAGCGGTTGAGTCAACAGTTTGGACGCACGGCGAACTTCCGACAGAGAACGCAGAAGCTACAGGCTGATTGATTACCGTAAGCGTAGAGACGACAAGGAGCAGAGCTCCCAAAAGCGATTTACGCCTCTGTAAGCCTGCGCGCTTCATCGCAATCTTTCTTCATCTGAACAAGTAACTCATCAAGCCCGTTAAATTTCAAGGTAGGACGCAAGAACCAACCAAATTCGATTGAAGCTGCTTTGTCATATAAATCTAGACCTTGTTGATCTAGGGCATATGCCTCAACCTGACGACCTCGATCTCCTTCAAAGGTGGGATTGGTGCCGATAGAGATGGCAGCTGGCCAGAAGTTAATGCCAACGGTAAGCCAGCCGGCATAGATTCCATCGGCTGGAATTGTCTGACCATCAATCTTTCCTAGGTTTGCAGTTGGGTATCCAATTTCTCGGCCGCGCTTCTCGCCATGCACAACAACGCCATCGAGGCGATGGGGGCGAGACAAGAGTTCGCGTGCCTGCTCGACCTTACCTTCCATCACCAAATTGCGGATACGAGATGAAGAGATTGGCTCCTCTCCCCCGGCGAGCTCTTGGATATCAACGATGAAGTTGTATTTAAGGCCATCTTTAATCAGGGTATCGACGCTACCGGCAGCCTTTGCACCATAAGTGAAGTTCTTTCCAACAATCACAGTGCCTACGTGGAGCTGATCAACGAGAACATTCTTCACAAAATCTTCCGGAGACATAGCGGCAAACTTCTCATTGAATTTCATCACCGCGACTTGATCTGCACTATGAATCTTTAAGAGCTCCACTCGATCGGCGAGAGTTGTAAGCATTGGCGGAACCGAATCGGGAGCAAAGACGGCACGCGGATGAGGATCGAAGGTGAGAGCGATAATGGGCCGACCATCGGCAATCTCTTTAGCTCGGTTGAGTAGCGCTTGGTGGCCCTTATGTACGCCATCAAAAACTCCGATGACTACAACGCTCTGCTCACTCATGGCTCTATCTTGCCCTACCTAGTTTGCCGCTGCAAAAACCGCCACCGGTTTTGCTTTATCGGATGAATTCTTCAGTAACGCTATGAGTCGATTATCAGGTGAGATAGCGGCAAAGATTTGATCACCACGATTGCTCGATAGCGGACGACCGAAAGAGAGTTCATTAACCTCTTCAAATTCGAGATCTCGAACTGGGAAGGTTGCACGAGCGACATCTACCAAATCAAGCGTGGTGACGCTACCGCCTTTGAGTTGATCTACACCTATCGCTTGGTCAAGCGTGAAACCGGCAACACGGGTTCGGCGCAATACATTGAGATGGCCACCGACACCGAGCTCAGCGCCAAGATCACGGGCAATTGCTCGAATATATGTACCTGCTGAGCAAGTAACTGCGATATCAACGAGCGTAGTAGCCTCTTTATGGCGAATGTCGAGAACATCTAATTGAGAGATAGTCACCTTTCGAGCTGGAAGCTCAAACTCCTCCCCCGAACGAGCGCGGTCATAGGCGCGCTTTCCATCCACTTTAATCGCTGAGACATTGGTAGGACGCTGCATGATTTCACCAACCATGGTGGCAAGGATTCGCTTGATCTCATCATCGCTTACCTTGGTTGCATCTGCAGTAGAGGTGATTTCACCTTCATGATCATCGGTTGTAGTAGATGCGCCTAATACGATTGTTGCGGTGTAACTTTTATCGCCATCGGTGATGTACTGGAGCAAGCGAGTTCCGTTATTAAAGCCAAGGACAAGAACTCCAGTAGCCATCGGATCAAGAGTCCCAGCGTGGCCAACTTTGCGAGTGTTAAGCGCTCTGCGGGCTATTGCCACTACATCGTGGCTGGTCATCCCAGGAGCTTTATCGACGACTAAGAATCCGTCAGACATTTATGGTGTGTTTACTCTTCTTCAATAACGCGAGGCTGCTTGTATGCATCTTCAACAACCGGCTTTGCACCCTCACGAGCCTTCGCCACCTGAGCATCTAACTCATGCACCTTATTGAGAAGCGTGTCCATAGCACGAGCGGATTCAGGTAGGCCATCGAGGATGAATTCGAGGGTCGGCGTGATGCGAGTTCCAAGGTCCTTGCCAACTGCTGAGCGAATAACGCCCTTAGCTGACTCCAGAGCCGCAGCAGTTGCAGAGCGCTCATCGTCCTCACCGAATACGGTGTAGAAGATTGAGGCGTGCTGGAGATCTCCAGTTACGCGCGCATCGGTAATGGTGACAAAGCCGAGGCGAGGATCTTTGATCTTCGTCTCTAGTAGCTGTGCCACTACTACCTTGATGCGGTCTGCAACTTTATCGCTGCGGTGGTTCTTACCCAATTTAGATATCCAATCTGGAATTAAGCGCGCTTCTTCTCTTGCATCTCGAAGACCTCGATGATGTCTCCGACCTGAAGGTCAGCGCCCTTACCTACGCCGATACCGCACTCGTAGCCATCACGGACTTCAGTTGCGTCGTCCTTAAATCGCTTGAGCGATTCGATTGTGACGCTCTCGGCGATTGTTGCGCCATCGCGCAAGACGCGCGCCTTTGCATTTCGACGAATGATGCCGCTGGTAACGAGCGAACCGGCAATGGTTCCAACCTTTGATGATTTGAAGAGATCGCGTACCTCTGCTGTACCCAAAACAACCTCTTCGTACTCTGGCTTAAGGAGACCCTTAAGTGAGAGTTCGATCTCTTCGATTGCGTTGTAGATGACAGAGTAGAAGCGAACTTCAACACCTTCTTGATCAGCGAAGATTGCTGTCTGTGGCTCTGGCTTAACGTTGAAGCCGATAACAACCGCAGTCGATGCAGATGCAAGAGTGATATCGCTCTTGGTGATTGCACCCACGCCACGGTGAATAACGCGAAGATCAACTTCAGCTCCGACATCAAGCTGCATAAGAGCATCTTCGAGCGCTTCCACAGAACCAGATACGTCGCCCTTGAGAATAAGGTTGAGCGTTGAAATCTTCGACTGCTCCATGAAGTCTTCAAGCGATACCTTCTTGCGCGCCTTGGCGAGCTGAGCATTTCGCTCTGCTGCCTGACGCTTCTCAGCGATCTGTCGAGCGGTGCGATCGTCTTCGGCAACAAGGAAGGTATCTCCTGCATTCGGAACCGAGGTAAATCCGAGTACCTGAACTGGACGAGATGGACCTGCTTCGAGAACGTTCTCACCATGCTCATCGAGCATCGCACGAACGCGACCAAATGCTGAACCGGCAACGATTGCATCGCCGACCTTGAGCGTTCCGCGTTGTACGAGAACGGTAGCTACTGGGCCACGACCACGATCGAG
>JBEGTC010000071.1:0-5712 GCA_041179565.1 Actinomycetota bacterium | reverse complement strand
CGCAGGTATGCGTGGTCTTGTGGCGAATCCAAAGGGTGAAATTATTCCTCGCCCAATTAAGTCAAACTTCCGTGAGGGCTTGTCAGTTCTCGAGTACTTCATTTCAACACACGGTGCTCGTAAGGGTCTTGCAGATACAGCTCTTCGTACAGCTGACTCTGGTTACCTCACACGTCGTCTCTGCGACGTTGCACAGGACGTCATCATTCGCGAGGAAGATTGCGGCACTGATCGCGGTCTCGCACTTCCAATTGCTGTTCGTCAGCAAGCTGGAAACCTCGTAAAGCATGACCACGTTGAATCATCTGTCTACGGTCGTACATTGGCTGAAGATGTTGAAGCTAACGGCTCAGTGATCATGAAGGCGGGTACCGATCTCGGTGACCGCGATATTGAAGCACTCGTTGCTGCTGGCATCGATGAGATCAAGGTTCGCTCTGTACTTACTTGCGATAGCAAGGTTGGACAGTGTGCAGCTTGCTACGGTCGCTCACTCGCTGCAGGTCAGCGCGTTGCAGTCGGTGAAGCAGTTGGAATCATCGCAGCGCAGTCAATTGGTGAGCCAGGAACACAGCTCACAATGCGTACCTTCCACACCGGTGGTGTTGCAGGTGATGACATCACTCACGGTCTTCCACGTATCGTCGAGCTCTTCGAGGCGCGCACACCTAAGGGTGTTGCTCCAATCGCAGAAGCAGCCGGTGTCGTTTCATTCCGTGAAGATGCAAAGGGCAAGAAGATCGTCGTAACACCAGAAGATGGTGGCGAAGAAGTTGCCTACCCAATCACACGTCGTCAGAAGCTCCTCGTAGAGGAAGGACAGCGCGTTGAAGTCGGCCAGAAGATGGTCGTCGGCGCTATCGATCCAAAGCAGGTTCTTCGTATCCTCGGACCTCGCGCTACACAGATTCACCTCGTCAATGAGATCCAATCTGTTTATCGCTCACAGGGTGTAGGAATCCACGATAAGCACATCGAAGTTATCGTTCGTCAGATGCTCAAGCGCATTACAGTTCTTGAGGCTGGAGATACCGATCTTCTTCCAGGTGAGCTCGTCGAGCACAACCGCTTTATGGCAGAGAACCGCAAGGCTGTTACATCAGGAGTTAAGGCTGCCTCAGGTCGCCCAGAGCTCATGGGTATCACCAAGGCATCTCTTGCAACTGAGTCATGGTTGTCAGCGGCTTCCTTCCAGGAGACAACTCGCGTACTTACAGATGCAGCACTCTCAGAGAAGAGCGATCCATTGCTCGGTCTCAAGGAGAACGTCATCATCGGTAAGTTGATTCCTGCAGGTACTGGTCTCGCTCGTTACCGCAATATCCGCGTCGAGCCAACTGAGGAAGCGAAGGCAGCTGTCTACGCCAACTACGATGAATACGACCTCACACCATTTGATACAAGTGGATCCGGCGAAGCAGTTCGCTTGGATGAGGTTGAGATTCCTCGCTAATTTCAATAGCTCGAAGCCCGTCACCAGAAATGGTGGCGGGCTTCGTTCATTTTTCCTGAAATATGACCACTCCGGCGCATAAAAAAGCGTTACAAATACGGTGAATCTCCGTAGCCTTAATAGGTCGCGATCAGGGGAGAGCTGTGAAGTCGTTGAAGAGAGCGTTGATTGCAATCGCCATACCCATGGTCCTCATTATTGGGTCGACCGCTCAGGCTGCGGATGTACCCGGTGAGCAATTTGTTATTGGAAATCCAGCAACAAACGATCGATACACAGGCATCAATCTCGCTGACGACCAGAGCACCAGAAATACCTTCTCTGCTTTAGAAGCCTTTACTGCAGATGGAACTCAGAGAAACTCAAGAATGCTCACTCGCAAAACTTGCCTCAAAATTGGTGATGTTGGTTGCGAAAATGAGAAGTACTTTCAATATAACGCGCAGCTTGGAATTTGCAATGAACTGATTAAGAGTGATTGCGTAAATAAGGTCTTTGCTCGCACAGAATCTGGTGATGAACTTATTGGGAAATTTGTAGGAGAGTTTCCGGGAGCTGGTGAATTCTCCTATCAAGGTAACCCAGAGATTAATCTTCCAAGTGGTTCATCGCCATTTTTGGTGGATTTTCCCTCTCTGCCCCATCCCGGCGGAACGCAATACTTGGTCGTCGTGTGGCTTCAGGGCTTTCGAGCCTTCGGCGCCACTAAGTTTGAATTAGAGAACTTCAATAGCGCAATTTACGCAGTCAGCAAAGTAGCAGGTCGCTACAGCGTGTCACGACCTGAAACCGTAGTTCGACCGGACTTTACTGTCGCAGGAAGATCTTCAACTGCAGGAGGGTTCAATGAAGATCAAAGTTCCTCTCGCAGATCTGCATGTGTGCATACTTCAAGGACAGCCTGTCTCTTAGGTTGGCCTTTGCCTACCAATATTTCATTCGGCTTCACATTAAAGTCAAAAGTTGGAATTTCTGGCTGGCTCCATGGACGTATCTCTGATGCACAGGCGGATATTTCCAGCGCATCCGATGGAGATCAGATAATTACAATTCAAGGTAAGCCGACAATCGTCCCGGGAATCTATGCCTGGTTTAAGAAAGATAACTACCCAGCTCCGCTCAAGGCTCTCTATGAGACACGAAGCCTCACTGAAGTGAATGCCAGTGGTCTCGGTTGGCCAAGTCTTGATGGTCTTACAAATAACGGGCCAGATGGGTTGCCATATTCGATTATGAAAGAGAATTTTGGTTATGAAGAGGGTGGATTTAAAGAGATCCTTGCGTGGATCTCATCCCTGAGCGATAAAGCAACCTACACCCAGACCGTCTGGTCGGTACGTTCAATGCAATCTGGCGAATTCTCTCGTTGCATTAAGGGCTCGACATCCCTCAGCGGAATCGTCACCACCAACTCAACGATGTATATCGGCAATCCGCCAACTTTCGATAAAGAGAGTCAGAGCCTGGATTACAAAGTTGTCTCACCTCACTATCTGCCATCCGGAGAAGAGTTCAAAGGAAGCTACGACTTAGTTATCAATAGCGAAGTCGCCCGTTGTATCTATGGCTTCTCAAACGCGCCTGTATCGGCGAAGATCTCAATTCTCTCTTCAGATGGCACAACCCAAGTTGCCACAACGACATTTAACGAACGAAATGGTTGGATGCATCTAGTTGCGCGAGGATTTACCTTCTCCTCACCGACGGTTCGAGTAAAACTCGAGCAAGCGGCGCCAGCACCAACGCCGGTTGCTACACCAACTCCGCAACCAAGTGAGAAGCCAAAGGTTGTAAAGAAGAGCACAATCACATGTGTTAAGGGCAAGAGCGCTAAGAAAGTAACGGCGGTAAAGCCGGCCTGCCCTGCTGGCTGGAAGAAGAAATAAGCTCTAGCCTTAGCGCATGAGTACTGATTCCAAGTTCCACGTAAAGCGCCACGACGATCGTGAAGTCTTCGATCGCGAAGCGGTAAATGCGCTTCTCGATAGCGAGTACGTGGCCCATGTGGGATTTATCGATTCAGATATCAATGAGCCCTTTGTAATCCCTATGGCTTATGCGCGAGATAAGGATCGCATCTTGTTGCATGGCTCGACCGGTTCGCGCTTGATGATGCAGCTGGCTAAAGGTGCGCAGATGTGCGTGACCGTTACCAAGCTCAACGCAATCATCGTGGCAAAGTCAGCGTTTAACTCATCAATGAACTACGAATCAGTGATGATCTTCGGTAAGGGCAAGCGATTGGAAGATGACGAGAAACTCGCTGCAATGGATTTAATCACCGAGGGACTCGTTCCTGGAATGACCTCTTATGCCCGTCCAACGACGGCGAAAGAGGCGGCTGGCACCATGATTATCGAGCTGCCAATTGAGAAATATTCTGCGAAAGCACGTACCGGGGGAGTCATGGATGAACCCGAGGATAAAGAGCTACCTATTTGGTCCGGCATCATTCCACTCCACCGGGTCAAGGGCGAGCCAATTACCGCACCAGATTCAGCTGGCGTAGCGCTGCCTTCACACCTTCTTTAAATTAGCCAATCGCTCCATTATTGGTGGATGTGTGTAATGCACCTTTACATAAAGCGGATGTGGGTTGAGGTTCTTCAACGACTCACGCGATAACTTCTTTAATGCGCTATACATATGTTCGCGCGCATTTGGATAAGTATCTATTGAATATTGATCTGCCTGATACTCGTTGTAACGCGAGAATGAGTTGCTCAGTAAATCAAGCAGCGTTGATAAAGGCGTAAAGAGCAAGAAGAAGGCAATCATTGAGAGATGAAAGCTCTGTATATCCGACCCTAACGCTTTAGATAAATCGGGATTACCGAGGAGCCAGCCCATAAGCGCAAGTATCAATAGGGTCTGCACATTGCTCCAGGCAAACATTGAGTAAACATGCTTGCGCTTGTAGTGGCCAACTTCGTGCGCCAATACTGCCACCGTCTCTTCAACAGTGAGCTTGGCAATCAAAGTGTCATAGAGCCCGATGATTTTCACTTTGCCCATTCCCGAGAAGAAGGCGTTGAGTTTCGTTGAACGCTTGGATGCATCCATCTCATAAAGCTTTGAGAGTGGGAAACCTTGGCTCTGGCAGTAATTCTCCACCGCAGTGCGGAGCTCGCCATCTGGCAGCGGCTTCAGCTTGTTAAACATCGGCAAGAAGATGCGCGTTCCGAAGATAAACATAAAGAGCGAGAACGCTACAAATAAAGCCCAAGCTGCAATCCAGAATTGCCCCTGAAGCTCCTGGTAGATCCACGCCACCGCATAGAGAAATGGAAGTCCTAGAGCTAGAGTGATGAGGAGCTGTTTAATTTGGTCGGTAAAGAAGAGGGTCTTGGTTGATTTGTTGAAGCCAAATCGCTCTTCAATGACAAAAGTTGAGTAATAGCTGCCAGGTAGATTTCCAATCGCCCAGATGGCAATCAAGATCGCCACAAATGAGACGGTAATCAGGAGCTCGTTCTCGATCCGGTCTCGAAGCCAGTTATCGAGCCAGGCAAACCAACCGGCCACAATCGCCACCAAGGTAATCGCTGTCGTGACCAGTCCAGTCACCGCCTCAAAGCGATATTGAGCGCTGCCGTAGGCCATCGACTTGGCGTACTCCTCGGCGTTGTAGATCTCAGCGGCCTCACCGATGAGGGGCTGATCCTTCCCCTTCTCATTGAGGCGGTTGAGGAGGGCGCCTCCGATATAGTCGATTAGGACAAAAAGGACAATTCCGGCTAAAAGTAGATTTGAGCTCTCCATAACTCCGATTATGCCATTTCAGATCAAAGACACGCCCGGGATCTTATTTTGGGGATACTCCAAGAAATTTTCGGGGCAAAGGAGTAAAAGACCCCGTTTTGACCTTTAGGCCACCGGACAGATACCTTTCTCCTCTGCGCTTTTTGCATGCAACACACCCGACCGCGTGGGTCGGAGGTTGAGCGTGAAAATGGCCGGAAAGTTAGATGTGAAGGAAGAGAAAGAAGTTTCTTCACATTACATAAAAGGAGAATGTAGTGCCAACAATTCAGCAGCTAGTGCGTCGTGGTCGTGCAGAAAAGACTACGAAGACATCAACACCTGCGCTTAAGGGTTCACCTCAGCGTCGTGGTGTGTGTACACGTGTTTACACAACAACACCTAAGAAGCCTAACTCTGCGCTTCGCAAGGTTGCACGTGTTCGTCTTACTAGTGGCATGGAAGTAACTGCATACATTCCAGGTGAAGGTCACAACCTTCAAGAGCACTCAATCGTT
>JBEGTC010000070.1:0-5719 GCA_041179565.1 Actinomycetota bacterium | reverse complement strand
CCTTGAGTTACAACACGATATTTAACTCGCTGCAAAATCTCGTGATCGCTCCATCCCGTCTTCTGTATTGCTAACGCAAGTTCGTACTCATTCATAAAGAGATATGTGGCGCCATCTATGAGTTTGCGAATCTCATCGCCCGACATACGAGCCATCTGCTGTGATGGATCTGCCGCTACTGGGATGTTGTGAGCTAGAGCGACCTCCATATGGCGCAACATCGCCTCTGGATCATCGGGTGAGATAACTAATAGATCTAGTTTTCCAACTTTAGCCATTATCGGTGCCAGCTCAATATTGCGAGCCTCCGACATTGCACCGGGAAAGAACGAGGCAATCTGGTTGAGTTCAGTATCAGTAGTGACGGTGAAATGAGCTGTGTACTGGCTCTCTGAAATCAAGACGTGTGAGGTATCTACGCCATGGCGAGTGAGCCAGGCATCGTAATCAGCCCAATCTTTTCCAACTGCCGCTATCAGAATTGGTGACAAACCTAAGGTCGCCATACCAAAGGAGATATTTGCCGCGCAGCCACCGCGACGAACCTCAAGGCCATCGACTAGGAATGAGAGCGAGACTTTCTCTAGGGAACCGGCGACAAGTGAGTCGGTGAACTTTCCCGGAAAGGTCATTAAGTGATCTAGTCCAACGGATCCAGCTACGCCAATTTTCATAGGCGGATTTAACTACACCTAGCCCGCGTTAATGGAGAGAAGCGAGATATTAGTTAAATGAGTCGCCGCAGGCGCATGAGCCTTGAGCATTTGGGTTATCGATTGTGAAACCCTGCTTCTCAATGGTGTCGACGAAATCAACAGTCGCTCCCATGAGATATGGATCAGACATCTTGTCGACTACAACCTTGACGCTGCCAAATGAGCGAGTGATATCGCCATCCTGGTTACGGTCATCGAAGTAAAGTTGGTAACGCAGACCAGAGCAACCTCCAGGTTGTACCGCCACGCGAAGATAGAGATCGTCGCGACCCTCTTGGGCGAGTAGCGAAGCCACCTTTGACGCTGCCGCATCGGTGAGAGCAATACCTGTAGTGAGGTCGATAGATTGTGGAGTCTCTGTAGTCATGGGTAAAGAATAGCCAGGTCAGGTTGGCGTTGCGAGCCGAATACAGGGAGAATGTCCATATGTCGCCATCACCACAGTTGGCAGAGCTCTTGCTCTTAGGCCAAGGCTCCG
This sequence comes from Actinomycetota bacterium, assembly GCA_041179565.1. Classification (GTDB taxonomy): domain Bacteria; phylum Actinomycetota; class Actinomycetes; order Nanopelagicales; family Nanopelagicaceae; genus Planktophila. Next base: position 4,525 of record JBEGTC010000070.1, on the reverse strand, counting down.
ACCTCCACTCGGAGCGAGGAGTCTCCTGTATCGGTGATCTTCCAGCAGCGAGCGATCCAACCCTGGTCGAACGAGCTCGAGCCGCAAAGGCTGCGCTTGGAGAGCGCGCACTGATTCTCGGCCACCACTATCAACGTGATGAGGTTATCCAATTTGCCGATATCACTGGAGATTCTTTTAAGTTGGCACAGGCAGCTGCGGAGATGAAGAAGGCAGAGTTCATTATCTTCTGCGGCGTTCACTTTATGGCAGAGAGCGCTGACATTCTCACCTCACCAGAGCAAAAAGTGATCCTCCCCGACTTAGCGGCGGGTTGCTCTATGGCTGATATGGCTACTGCCGCGCAAGTCGATCAATGTTGGTCGGAGTTATCGGCGATGGGTTTTGCAGAAAAGACCATTCCTGTTACGTACATGAATTCGTCGGCAGCGATTAAGAGTTTTACCGGTGAAAATGGTGGAACAATTTGCACCTCATCTAATGCCGAGAGGTCGTTACGGTGGGCCTTTTCAAAGGGCGAGAAAGTTCTCTTCTTACCTGATCAGCATCTCGGCCGAAATACCGCAGTAGAACTTCTCGGTCTCTCGCTCTCAGATTGTGTCGTGTGGAATCCTTGGAAAGTCAATGGCGGATTAACTCGCGAAGAAATAGAGCGCGCAAAGATGATTCTCTGGCGTGGTCACTGCTCTGTCCATGGCCGTTTCAAGCGTGAGACGATCGATGAGTTCCGAACTAAAGTCCCTGGGATTCAAATCATTGTTCATCCAGAATGTCAGCATGAGGTCGTAGTTGCAGCTGATTTCGTCGGCAGCACCGAGAAGATCATTAAGACCGTCTCTGAATCAGCCCCAGGAAGTAAATGGGCGGTAGGTACTGAACTCAACCTGGTTGGACGACTAGCCGCCGATAATCCCGATAAAGAGGTCTTCTTCCTCGATCGGACAGTCTGCTACTGCTCAACTATGAACCGAATCGATCTACCGCACCTGGTATGGGCCCTTGAATCCTTGGTGGCTGGACGTGTAGTTAATCAAATTACAGTGGATGAGAAGACGGCGCGATATTCAAAAGTCGCACTTGAGCAAATGCTCGCTCTATAGTTGCGCACATGAGTGAAGATAAGAAGGGTCGCCCAACGCCTAAGCGTCGCGAAGCTACTAAGAGGCGTCAGGTCTTAGCGCCAATCAAGAGCAAGGAAGAGAAGCGCGCAGCACGTGAATCAGCAAAGGCTGCTCGTATCGCTGCTCGAGCTGCATATATGCGGGGCGATGAATCCGCCCTTCCGGCACGCGATAAGGGTCCGGTCCGTCGTTTTGTTCGCGATTACATCGACTCTCGCCGCACCATTGGTGAGTATTTTCTTCCCGTAATCTTTATCGTTCTTATTTTGACCATGATTCCTACGAAGACCACCACAAATGCAGATGGGCTTCAACAGATCCCGATGACACAGGTTCTCTCCATTGCAATTATGTATGCCGTCCTCTTGATCTCCGTTCTCGATGGAGTGCGTCTTAATCGGAAGATTAAGAAGTTGGTCGCTGCCAAGTTTCCTGGAACGCCGCTTCGGGGATTAGGAATGTATGGCTGGTTCCGCTCAACTCAGATGCGACGGATGCGCACACCTAAGCCACAAGTTAAGCCAGGGGCCAAAGTTCTTTAAGCCCTTGGATTAGGGCTCTCATTCTTAGCTGGATCACGCTCTGGCAAGTTGCCCAACGCCTTGTCGATGGCAGCTAATTGGTCTTTACCGAGTTTCACGCCGGAGGCCTTCACATTCTCCTTTACCTGTGATGGCTTCGTTGCGCCCATGATCGCCGATGAGACATTGTCATTGGAGAGAACCCAGGCGATAGCGAGTTGGCCGATGGTAAGTCCAGCATCTTCTGCGATTGGGCGAAGGCGCTGCACCGCCTCAAGCACCTCATCCCTCATCCACCGGGAGATAAAACCTGCGCCGCTCTTCTTATCAGTTGCTCGTGATCCGGCCGGTGGCTTCTGACCTGGAAGATATTTGCCGGTGAGAATTCCTTGCGCCATCGGAGACCAGACAATCTGACCAATCCCCTCCTTGCGCGATAGCGGAACTACCTCTGCTTCGATAACACGCCAGAGCGCCGAGTATTGAGGTTGGCTAGAGACGAATCGGTTATACCCTCGCTTATCTTGAATCGCTAGCGCGCTCTTAATTTGTTGCGAGTTCCACTCAGAGAAACCAATATAAGAGACTTTGCCTTGGCGGATTAAATCATCAAAGGCAGAGAGGGTCTCTTCAAGTGGCGTCTCAAAATCAAAGCGATGTGCCTGATAGAGATCGATGTGATCGGTATTGAGCCGCTTGAGGCTCGCATTACATGACTCCATGATGTGCTTGCGAGAGAGCCCTCGATCGTTCTTTCCGGTACCAGTTGGCCAATAGACCTTGGTGAAGAGCTCGTAAGATTCGCGGCGAACACCCTTCAGAGCCTGGCCGAGAATCGTCTCTGCCTTGGTACCAGCATAAACATCTGCCGTATCGAAGGTCGTTATACCAACATCAAGAGCGGTGCGAACGCACTTCTTCGCCGCCTCCGCCTCCACCTGTGAACCGTGAGTTACCCAATTTCCATAGGAGATCTCTGAGACATACATTCCGGTAGATCCAAGGCGACGATATTCCATGTCGGCTAGCCTATGGGGTGGGTCGGTAATTGCCAATAGATTTCAGGTGTGGTTGCCTTCGCTCACAACTTAATATCGGGATGTTTGCAGGGGAAGTTCGGTGCAATTCCGACGCTGACCCGCAACCGTAATGGCTCGAAATATTGAGAGCTTAAGTCGGATTACCTGGAACATCTTTAAGACCAACACCCGCCGAGGTTTGCGGGGCGTAGTCGTTGAGGTTATCTACCTTCGCTATCTACCCCTGTGAGACTCTTTATTTCTTAGGAGCTCCACATTGAAAAGAACGACAATAATTGCAGCGGTAATCGCTGCGCTACTCACTCCATCACTCTTCTCACCGGCACAAGCAGCGGATAAAGGGTGGCGATATTGGGGTTACTACCAATCCGCTGCTGGCAGCAATACTTGGAAAGCAGCGATGACTGGACCTACCGTCGACATTGCAGATGGCTCAGTTGAAGGGTGGATTTTCACCTTCAGCAGTGACGATATTCCATCTACTCCCCCATCGGTAAAACCTGATTTCAAATCAATCTGCGGAACAACTAAGGCTCAGCCAGGATTTAAGCGGATCGGTCTAGTCATAGATTTCGGAAAACAGGCCTATGCGCCAAAAGGTGAGAAGATAAAGAAGACAATTGTGCGTTGCGTTCTCACCGCGAACGATTCACAAGGAATTGATGTCCTTGCCTATGAGGTCAAGGTACGTAGCGCCAATTCCGGGCTTATCTGCGGCTTCAATGGTTATCCCGCAAAAGAATGTGGCGCAGAAATACGAACACCAGCAGCGCTAAAGAAGAAGTAACCGCTGTGACGCAGCTCCACCCACTCACCTTCTGGGCAGTGTTTTCCTGTCTAGCTATCGGCGTTGTCATCTCTGATAACGCCTTAGTGGCTCTAGGTGCAGTAGGTGGCGCTGCGGTGATCGTCTATCTCAGGCGTGCAGATGGGCCGTGGGGCGCAAGTTTTCGTTGGTCAATCATTGCCGGCATCTATCTACTATCTATCCGCGCAGTTGCTGGAATTCTGATCGGAGTTCCTCGACCAGGCACGGTGATCTTCGAGATTCCACGAATTCACCTTCCAAGCTGGCTTCCCGGCATACGAATCGGCGGCGATGTCACTCTGGAACGACTAACCGCATCGCTCCACGAAGGTTTGATTATCGCAACGGTGATTGCGCTCTTTGGTGCCGCTAACTCTGTGACCAGCCCTCATAGATTGTTGCGAGTAGCGCCAGCGAAGTTCTATCACTTAGCAGTCACGCTGACGATTGCAACCTCAATATTCCCGCAGTTGATATCTAGTATCCAGCGAATTAGAGAGGCGCAATTTCTGCGTAGTGGTAAGCGGCCTCGCATCTTCTCTATAGCGCTGCCACTACTGGAAGAAAGTCTTAATCGAGCGGTGAACTTGGCGGAGTCCATGGAGGCGCGAGGGTATGGACACTCAAAGATACAGAGCAGATATCGCCCGATTAATTTCACGATGAGAGATCTCGCCATAATCACCTCAGGTATCTCAGTTGCGACTTTGGCGGCCACCCTATGATTTCATTCTCGCGAGTCTCACTCATCTTTCCCCACTCAAACCGTACGGTGATCGAGGAACTCTCCTTCGAAATAAGTGAGGGCGAGATGGTTCTAGTTATGGGGCACACTGGAGCTGGAAAATCATCACTGCTCCGACTTATAAACGGCTTGGTTCCTCACCATACTGGCGGCATTCTCGCTGGCGAAATCACTATCGGTGGTCAATCTACCCGCACTAGTCGACCTGGCGACTTGGCCGGGATAGTTGGAATCGTGGGTCAAAATCCTATCGATTCTTTTGTCGCCGATATCGTTGAAGATGAACTTGC
>JBEGTC010000069.1:0-5764 GCA_041179565.1 Actinomycetota bacterium | reverse complement strand
ATCTTTATATCCAAGTGAATCAATAATCTCAGCTGAACCATTTGCCAGAGCAATAACTCGTTTGTAACGAGGCTTCTCAGCGCCATCTATTCGACTAGTCGTTACATCACTCGCTGAGATATCTACCGCTGAGATATCGCTCTGAGCACATCCTGTGAGTGCAAGGAGTGTGACTAGCGCAACACATGTAGCGCGCAATTTCATAGCGCTGATTCTGGCAGAGAATTTACCGACATGGCGCCATGTCTTGTCGGATAAAGTCTCTCTTGACCTTCTCTAATCTATTCACATGTTGCGCAAGAGCTTTGTAACTTTTCATCTTCTCTTGGCTGCGCTCAGCTTAGGGTTGAACCATGCAAGTGCAACAAATGTTGCGACCGGGGCCAACGGAGCGACAATTTCAATCTCCAAATCACAATTTACAAAAGCTGCCAAGATCAAAGTTGTCGGCAAAGGTTTCGATGAAACTGTAGGTATCTACCTCGCCTATTGCGTAGTTCCAAAGAAAGGCGACCTCCCTTCGCCTTGTGGCGGTGGCGTCAATAAAGCGGGAACAGGTGAAGCTTCGTATTGGATTTCATCAAACCCACCGCCATATGGAGTTGGCTTAGCAATTCCATTTAAGGCAGGGGGAAGATTTTCAGAGGAGGTGGCAGTTACTCGGAAGATCGGAAAGTTCGACTGCCGTAAGGTCAAATGCGCAATAACGGTTCGTTCAGACCATCTCCACGAAGGAGATCGCACCCATGACATCTATCTACCAATTGTTTTCAAGTAAATATCTATCTAGTTAGCAGAGAAAAGGATCACAATGTTCAAGCGCATCATCGTTACAACGATTGCAGCCTTGGTTGCATCTACAGCCACAGCGATTACTCCAGCTAGCGCTGCGACATTTACCTGGTCGAGCCAGCCCTTCACCAATCTCAAAGCCGAAGGAGCGGTAATCAACGGCGGATTTATCAACTTCCCCACTAAATCGGGTCTCTACATTCAGCAATGTGCTGCTCCTGCGGTGGTCGGTACTCGACCAACAAATTGCCTTGATCTCGCGTGGGTAACTACATCTGGTGCGCCTCAGACCGTTTCACCAAACGGTGTAGTTACATTTACCCTGAAGGCAAACTTCAACGGCCGCCAAGGTGCGGTCGATTGCTTCAAGACCGAGTGTGGCGTCTTCTTCCGCCTCGATCATCTAGCTACTGCAGATACATCTGAAGATACCTATATGAAGATCACATTTGCGCCGGCTACGGGTACCGTCGCAACTCTCCAAGTCGACACCATCTCAGTAACTCTCAACAGCCAGAGCTTGACCAAGAATGTGCCTGTCGATCTTGCATATCGCGCGCCAGCCAAGATAGTCGCAACTGCGGCTTCTGGACTTCCCGTTACAGTCGTCTCGGCAACACCGGAATGCTCCTATCAAAATGGAACATTAGAGGCACTTAAGGGAGCTGGCGTTTGCGCTATTAACGTTTCGACTGCAGGTGATAGCAAGTACGACCCAGCTCGAGCAAATTTCCCATTTATGTTAAAACCTGGCGTGCAGAAGCTCTCAATTGCAAAACTCACCATCGCTAAGGGTAAGACCCGCGCACTTCCAGTCGAGAGTAATTTTGGCCAAACAGTTAGCTACAAGTCGAACTCAAAGAACTGTCGAGTTGAATCGAATCTAGTTGAGGTGAAGGGTCCATGCGTTTTGACAGCATCTGCCCCAGCTAAGACTGATTTATTCGGTGCGCTCTCGGCAAAGATTGCAGTGAAGAATAAGTAATTAGCTCTTCAGCGCCGCAAGGCCAGCGATAGAGAAGGCGGTGGTGGCAGCGATAATTGTCGCTGCATCACCGCCATTTTCTATTCTTCGCGATGCGCTATCGGTTGCGCTATGAATTAATGAGAGCGCCAGATCAATTTCGCCAATGCCAAAGTCAGCCATCGTCTTTCGAAGCGGTGCAAGCAAGGCTCTATGTGCAGCGCCAATCTGAGGAGCTCGACTCTGCGGCAGATCAACAGCGTTGAGCGCCTTTGCCAGCAGATGTCGTCCATCAGCAATGTACTCGAGCGAGGCTGCGATCCACGCTGATATAGCCTTTGAAGGATCAGATTCTCTACCTACTGCCGCAGTCAAAGTTCGAGCGAAAGCATCGAGCTCTTCGATAATTAAGTCGGCAACTAAATCTGAGCTACTGGCAAAGTACTCATAAACAGATGTTCGAGAGAGTCCAGCGCGAGCAGCAACTGCCGCCACCGAAATTGATTGACCGCCTGATTCGAGAGCTATTGCGGTGGCAGCCTCAATCAATTGCGAGCGTCGCCAGTCGCGATGCTGCGCAAGGGTCGAGGTTGCAATCTTTGGCACATTGTTATTCTTCCATGGTCTTAGCTAATCGGCTCAGCGAACTCCGAACCACCTCTTTATCGTTGGTGCGCCAGAGGGGCGGCATCGAGTTGAGCAGGATATTTCCATAACGCTTGGTGACGATTCTCGAGTCCATAATCGCGACTACTCCCCGATCGTCGATGCTGCGGATTAAACGTCCCGCTCCTTGTGCAAGCAGGAGCGCCGCCCGGGGCACTGAGACATGCATAAAGCCACTTCCACCTGCGCTATCAGCCAACGCCGAGCGAGCCGCTAAGACTGGCTCATCAGGTCGAGGGAAGGGAAGGCGATCAATTGCAACCAAGATGCAGGAGTTTCCAGGTACATCAACGCCCTGCCAGAGCGACATCGTGCCGAGTAAGACCGAGGTCTCATCCTTGGCAAAGCGTTCAACCAGGGGCGCTACTGCATCTCCTCGCTTCTGAGTAATTATCGAAATTGGTCGTTCTTTTAAGACGTTACGCAGATGTGCATCTGCGGCTTCGACGCCGCGCCACGAACTAAAGAGCGCCAGTGTGCGGCCACCAGCAGCATCAATTAACTCGCCAAGTTCTTCTAATACCTGGGGCGAAGTTCCATCTCGAGTGGGTTCAGGTAGGTGCTTTGGCAGGTAGAGCATTCCCTGATTAGCGAAATCAAATGGCGATCCAACATCGAGAAACTGAACATTTGCCGGATCAATCTCGTCGCTGCTTACCTCTTCATCGGCTTCATTGCCGACGATAAATCCGATGCTCTTAGCCATCGCGTCAAAGCCATTGCCGACAGTCAATGTGGCAGAAGTTGCAATCACCGGGTTCTTGGTAAGTAAGTTGCTTCGCAGGACATGAGAGACCGAGAGCGGTGCCAGATACAAAGTTGAGAAAGTTGGCTCATACCAAAGCACATGCGAGTCACCCATCTTCAACAACTTGCCTGCAGTGGTGGCAATCTCCTGAACTGCACCTTTTACACGAGCTCGTTCAGCCAGTGCATCGGAGTCGAGTATCTCTTCATCGGATGCGAGAGATTGAACAACTGCGGTAGCAGTATCTTTCAGCTTTCGAACTGGATGCTCAAGAGATTGCGGAATCTCCTCAAGCCGTCCTTGTTTAGAGAAATCACCCTTCACATCTTCGCCATAATCGTTCATCGCATCATGGAATGAATCAGCGGCATTTGTGAGAGCATCAGAGAGCTTGCCTGGCGCATACTTTCGTGCCATGGCAGCTGCTCGCTGAACTCGAGCCGATGTTAGTTCTTCAGTTACCGCTTGAGTTGTTCGGTCCATAAATTCGTGCGCCTCATCGAGGATCACAGCATCGCGCTCTGGGAGAATTGGGTGCGAATCAACAATTTCGATAGCAAGCAAGGTGTGATTGGTGACCACAACATCGGCATCTTGCGCCTTCGCCTTCGCTTTGGCAGCAAAGCATTGCGAGCCATAGGCACATGAATCGGCTCCCACACATTCTCGACCTGATAAGGAATTAGCTGCCCACACCCTGCGATCTACCTCGGGGGCGTCGTCACGATCTCCGGAGACATCTTTACTTCTTGCCCAGGCATGAAGTCGCTTCGCATCTTTCTCAAGGTAGGAAGCTTCCAATAAGAGCTCGCCATCAGGATCTGTGTCCTCTGAATTCATCTTTGCTAAACAGATGTAATTACCTACACCTTTGTAGATGGCATATGAGATTTCACGACCAAGCGCCTTCTCAAGCGTTGGCACAACAGCAGGGAGATCGCGCTCTACTAGTTGGCGTTGTAGCGCCAAAGTTGCAGTTGCCACTAAGACTTTACGGCCATGTACTAAAGCTGGAATGAGATAAGCGAGAGATTTACCGGTGCCGGTGCCGGCTTGAACCATCAGATGATGGCGATCGGTGAGCGCATTTGCGACCGCTTCAGCCATCTCAATCTGGCCCTCACGCGGCTTTCCACCAATTGCAGTAACGGCAGCATCGAGCGCAGCACGCACTTGGCTGGAGAGTTCGCTCATGGCGGCAACCTTACCTGTCGCAGACGTTAAACCAATGTAGTTGAAATTTCAACTACTTCTGCTAGGGTGTGGCCATGGAAAAGATGCCTGCGCTCTATATCGGACATGGCGCTCCGCTCTTGCTCGACGATCCCATCTGGAGCTCAGAGCTAGCTGCTATCACTACGAAATTTGAGAAGCCGAAAGCAATTTTGATTATCTCGGCGCATTGGGAATCAGCGCCAATAGCAATCACTAGCCCACATGCAGGTACTCCCCTGGTCTATGACTTCGGTGGCTTTGCCCAGAAGTTCTTTGAGATGACCTATGAGACTCCAGATGCAACAGCACTCGCTGCTCGAATTTCTTCAATGATGCCAAAGTCGGAGCCGCTCCATGAATCTCGACGCGGGTTAGATCACGGCGCTTGGGTTCCGTTGCGCGTGATGTATCCAGATCACGATATTCCCGTGCTTCAGATGTCGATGCCGACCTCCGATCCAGGAAAGTTAATTGAAATTGGCAGACGTCTGGCTCCGCTTCGCGATGAAGGTGTGCTCATTATCGGCTCCGGCTTTATGACCCATGGCCTTCCTTACCTACGTGATTGGTCTATCGATGCGAAAGCACCTGGCTGGTCCTCTGAATTTGATACTTGGGCGGCAGAGCGTTTAGCAAAGGGCGATATCGATTCGCTTGCAGCGTATAAAGATTTAGCTCCGGCAGTTCAATATGCCCACCCAACGGTCGAGCACTTCACGCCACTCTTTGTAGCGTTAGGTGCTGGCAGCGACATTGATGCACCACCAGAGACCTTAATTGAAGGTTTCTGGATGGGGCTCTCTAAGCGATCTATACTCGTTGCTTAATTCTTTGCGAGTAAATCCATATATTCGTTGACTGGAGTATTTGCCAACTTCTCATAATCTAATGAGAGGCTCAAGATCTTCTCCTGCTGCGCCTTATCGTAGATTCGAGCCAAGTTTGTTTTGAACTTCTCAATCAGCAACGGGATACCCTCGGTGCGGCGACGCGCATGTCCGATTGGGTATTCCACTGCTACTTCGTCGAAAGTTGTACCATCGTTAAATTCAATGGTGATCGCATTTGCAATTGAACGCTTCTCTGGGTCGTGATAATCAGCGGTATAGCTTGTATCTTCAACACAGATAATCTTCTCGCGGAGGGCATCGATTCGTGGATCTGATGCGATGTCATCCTCATAATCACGCGCAGTTAAGCGACCGAAGATAAGTGGCACTGCGACCATGTATTGGATGCAGTGGTCACGGTCAGCTGGATTATTGAGCGGACCTTTCTTATCGATAATTCGAATACAGGCCTCATGGGTGCGAATGGTGACCTTCTTGATATCAGCTTCGCTCTTACCCGCCGCCTTCATCTGCGCCGAGAGCGTCATC